>CAZZLP010000074.1:0-6748 GCA_964654705.1 uncultured Chitinophaga sp. | reverse complement strand
AGAGAAACTCGTCTTGTATGTTCTTTTCGGGTTGCTTCGTTTCTATGTATAGCTGCAATTGCTTCTCGGCCGTGGCGTAATCACGACGATAGAAATAATAATAAAATAACTCGTAGTAAGCCGGTGTAAAGCGTGGGTCTTTTTGCACGCATTCGGTCAGGTATTGCAATACCAGCTCCCAGTTCTTCTGAGAATCGAACAAGCGAGCCAGTCGATAACTGGCCAGCGCAAATCCCGGGTTCAACTTGAGTGCCTCCAGATAATTACGAAACGCATCTCCTCCACCTTCGCCGGGACGAGCCTTGCGAATGGCATTGCCGAGCAACAGATACATCTCGGCATTTTTATCTCCTTTTTCTGTTTGAACGTTCATCTTGTCGATCGCGTAATGGAGATCCCCATTCTTGGCCTCTATATTAGAACGAGAGACGGCATTGAGAATATCGATGTTCTCTCCCTTGCGGGTACGACTCATCGTAAGAGCAGATTCGAATTTCTGACGGGCCTCCTCTTTTTTATTCTCGAGCAGATCGGCATGACCGGCTCCCACCATCACCAAAGGTGCATTGGCGGCCACTTGCAACGCCTTGTCGTACCAGGCTCTGGCAACAGCGATCTTCTTGACAGAATCTTGCTCTCGCTCTATAGCGGCCTGACCTCCCCAATAGAGTGCCTCGGGATCGGCAGGATTGGTCTTTAATATTTGTTGAAACGCTTGTTCGGCCAGTTCAAAACGCTGGGCAAAGAGATGACTCTTGCCTTCCTGAATGGTTTGTCCATACACGGCACCGGTAACTCCAACACCTGTCAATAACCACCAAAAAAATCGTTTCATCTTCATGCGCAATTCTCTTTAAGGGCTGTAAATATAAATAATTAGTTATTCATTGACCCGCACCGGACGAATTCCCAGTTTTTTTTGAGCGGGAGCCAGATACCCTCTTCTAAAAATAATCTGACCGATCTCGCCGCTCACAAAATGCGCGAACCCGGTAGCCAGTCCTCGGTGTCTTTCTTTAAGAATATAAACCAGATCGCGCACCATGGGATAACGCTTGGCATAGATGTTGGCCTGATACGCTTTTACATAATAGCCCTTTAGATCGGTGCTCTCTATGTGAGCTACCTTGATCTTTTTCAAAAAACTAAGTTGCGCGGAGTCTTCGGGGTTACCCACCCAGCCCACTCCTACAAAACCCACGGCACCCGGATGTGCGGCCACATAATCAATGACCCCCTCGCTGCTACGGGCTGCCAGCGCCGATGCTGTCAACGAAGCCCCTTTCAATACCGAATCTACCATAAATCGCACCGTACTGGTCGCTTTGATGCCATCAAAGACCGGTATTAACTTTTTGTTATACTTACCCATCAAGATCTCTTTGATCTCTTGCAGGGTAAAGATTGTATCGGCAGAGGCAGGATGCACTATTACGGCAATCGCATCGCGGGCCACCACCAGACTTCGGGCATTGACTCGTAATGAGTCGGCCATGAGCGATCGCTCCGCAGCCGAAGGACGACGCGTTACCAATACCATTCGAATACTGTCGTTGAGCAGGTCGCGCAGACAATCGGCCTCGGTCTTATAGTCTATCAAGATATCAGTGCCAGGATGATTGGACTCGTATACTTGCACCAGCTCGTCTACAATCGGCTTAAAGGTCTCGTCGGCGCTAACCCGTACCGAGCCCCTGTCGGGGGTATCGGGCAATTCATTTCGCTGTTCTTCGTACGATTTACATCCCCCGCAACAGATACAGATCCAAACGACCCAGCCGGCAACTCGTGACAACATGCAAAAGTTATTTTATTAGTTTGCCCTATATCCTCTATACAACCGCCATCCGCCATAGAGCAGACACACGGCTCCAAAAACAACATCGGTCCGATCGGGCGGAAAGCGCAGATTCAACTCCAGCTCCCAATGGCTGCGCAACAAAAAGAAGAGACCTGCCAGCACGAACAAGCCGCCCATGCCAAACTCCCTGACCTTTTGTAGTTGCGCGCGATGCAACTTTTTTTGTTTTTCGTACTCTTCGAACACAGGGGGCAAATTAGCCAAATTTTCATTGTTTCGAACGAACCTGTCTGTTCGTGGTCCGATCTGCTTCGTATACCGCGCGCGAGTTATATTTGCAAGGCAGGCATTGTCTGCGCAATTTGCTGTTCTATGGCCAAACCCAGTCTTCCGCCCGGCACCAGAGATTTTTCGGCCGAAGTGTGTCGTAAAAGAAATTACATTTTGGACACCATCCGTACGGTGTTCGAATCTTACGGATTCGGTCCGCTCGAGACTCCTGCCATGGAACAACTCGATACGCTTACAGGAAAATATGGCGAAGAGGGAGACAAGCTTATTTTTAAGATCCTCAATAACGGACTCGATCATCCCGATAAAGAAAAGCAAACCAGGGCCGCCCTCGAACTGGTATTACAAGGAAAGAACAGCAAAGACCTGACCGAAAGAGCCCTTCGCTACGATCTGACCATTCCCTTTGCGCGTTATGTAGCGACCTGGCATCAACAACTTGCCCTTCCCTTCAAACGCTACCAGATTCAACCTGTATGGCGTGCCGATCGTCCGCAAAAAGGACGGTACCGCGAATTTTATCAATGCGATGTAGATGTGGTAGGCAGTCGTGCCTTGCTCAACGAACTGGAGTTAGGCTGTATTTGCCACACCATCTTTACACGGCTTCGCCTGACCGGTTACAGCCTGCGCATCAATCACCGAAAACTATTGGTCGCCTTGGCCACCCATTGCGGAGAAGCAGCATTACTAACGACCATCACGACCGCTATAGACAAGCTCGATAAGATCGGCATCGATAAAGTAAAAGAAGAACTGGCCCAAAAAAAATTATCAGCAAAACAGATCGAGCAGGTGGCTGCGTACCTGACGATCGAAGGCGCGTTAGCCCAACAACTGGCACAGTTAAGAGCTATGTTAGGAGAACAACCCGAAGCGGATACGGCACTGCAAGAGCTAGAGCAGCTGATCGAAGACATGCTGCAGCAAAACGTCAACGTCGTGCTCGATCCCACACTGGCCAGAGGACTCAACTATTATACCGGAACCATTTTCGAGATCAAGGCTCCTTTGCAAGTGAACATGGGCAGCATTGGCGGAGGCGGACGCTACGACGATCTGACCGGACTCTTTGGTGTGCCCGGCATACCCGGCGTAGGTCTTTCGTTCGGAGTAGACCGCATCTATGATGTGCTCGAAGAGTTGCAGCTTTTTCCAACGGCAACCGCACAAGGATCACAGGTATTGTTCTTTAACCTGGGGCCCGAAGAAATGCGGGCTGCCTTTGCGCAATTACAGTTGCTGCGCGGGCGTGGCATAGCCGCCGAGTTGTATCCCGAACCAATAAAATTCGATAAGCAATTCAAATACGCAGAGAAAAAGAATATTCCGTATGTCGCCATCCTTGGCAAAGAAGAGATGGACCATCAAAAGATCAATGTAAAGAACATACGCAGCGGCGAACAGAAAACCTTTTTCTGGAAAGAGTTACCCACTGTTTTATTCAATTGGTAAGAAGACGGCTGTTCGCTTACAAGGCTTCGTACAACACGGCCGCACCCTGCCCTACTCCCACACACATGGTCGCCACTCCGTAACGTGCCTTTCTTCGAAGCAGTTCACGAAGCAAGGTGGTAGAGATACGCGCCCCGCTGCAACCCAATGGATGCCCGATGGCAATAGCCCCGCCGTTCACATTGACGCGTGCGGGATCAAGCTGTAAGGCTTGCATACAAGCCAGCGATTGCGAAGCAAAGGCTTCGTTGAGTTCGAACAGATCGATATCCTGCAAAGACAACCCCGCGCGTTGCAAAACTTTCTCGGTGGCAGGAACAGGACCCATTCCCATAAGGGCAGGGTCTACCCCGGCCACGGCCATCGACACCACGCGCGCGATGGGTGTGAGGTTGAATTTTTTTACCGCCGATTCGCCGGCCAACAGTAGTCCGGCCGCTCCGTCATTGATACCGGAAGAATTCCCGGCCGTAACCGTCCCATTTTTTTTGAATGCAGCAGAGAGCGTGGCCAGTTTTTCGATCGAGGTTTCGCGGGGATGTTCATCATTGACCACCCAACTGATCAACCCTTTTGTTTGCACTTCTACTGCCGTAATCTCTTGCTCCCAGACGCCCCGCAGTAACGCAGCCGCATATTTTTGTTGCGAGGCAAGTGCGAAGCGGTCTTGCTCCTCGCGAGTGATGGTATATTTTTCGGCTACATTCTCTGCCGTTTCTCCCATGGTAAAAGGATAATGACGTTCGGCCAGCAGAGGGTTGATGAAACGCCAACCCATGGTGGTATCAAAAAGCTGTGCGCTTCGGTCAAAGGGTTGTGCCGACTTGGCCATTACATAGGGGGCGCGGCTCATACTCTCTACCCCGGTCGCCAGTATCAGTTCGGCATCACCGCATGCAATTTGCCGCGATCCGTCCATGATGGCTTGCAACCCCGAGGCACAAAGCCGGTTGACCGTGGTACCAGCCACCGAAACGGGCAAACCCGCTAACAAGGCAGCCATCCTGGCCACATTGCGATTGTCTTCGCCGGCTTGATTGGCCGCCCCGGCGATCACTTCTTCGATGGCCTCCGGATCGATCGTGTCATTCCGTTTTTGCAATGCACGCAATACGGTAGCCAGCAGATCATCGGGGCGAACGGCGCTCAAAGCTCCTCCATAGCGACCTACCGGAGTTCGAATGGCATCAATGACATAGACAGGCTTCATGCAAGTGGTTTGTAGGCAAATATCCGTTAAATACTTAAATGACTCAAGGGCCAGCTATCTTTGCATAGCATGAAGAAATCAGCGGCAGAAAATATCCGAACCTGGAGCTTGCAACAACTGGAGCAGCACCTAGAGCAACTGGGCGAAAAAAAGTTCAGGGCCCGTCAGCTCTATGATTGGATCTGGCAAAAAAATGCCATGAGCTTTGCCGATATGACCAACCTGAGCAAGGCGTTGCGTGAGCACTTGGGCGAACAATTCGTATTACCGTCTCTGACCGTCAACGCCACTCAGTATTCTGCAGACGGAACAGTCAAGAGTCGCTTTCTGACCTGGGACGGCCATGCGGTAGAGGGGGTCTTGATCCCGACCGAAAAAAGATTGACGGCCTGTGTCTCTTCTCAGATCGGCTGTTCGCTTTCTTGCAAGTTCTGTGCCACTGGCTATATGGACCGCAAACGCAATCTACAGTTCGACGAAATTGTAGACGAAGTGGTCCTGCTTAACAAAGAGGCCCTGCAACAGCATCAAAAAAAGATCAGCAACATCGTATTTATGGGAATGGGCGAACCGCTGCTCAACTATAAGCAAGTGCTGCTGGCCATCGATAAGATCACCTCTCCCGAGGCATTGGGCATGAGCCCAAGACGGATTACTGTTTCGACAGCGGGTGTGGCAAAAGGAATCCGCCAGTTGGGTGACGATACCGTTCGCTTTAAGCTGGCACTGTCGCTTCACGCAGCCAATGACCAGAAACGAAACGAGATCATGCCCATCAATGAATCCAATCAGATCCGCACGTTGGTCGAAGCGCTCAACTACTTTTACAAGAAGACCGGTAACGAGATCACCTTCGAATATATTTTATTCGATCAGTTCAACGATTCGCTGCAAGACGCCGAGGAGCTGGTCAAGATCTATCGTCAGGTACCTGCCGACCTGGTCAACATCATCGAATACAATCCCATCGATAGGGCCCGTTTTCGTAAACCTTCGGAAGCCAAAACGGCGGCCTTTATGGAATACCTGTCTCAAAAGAGGGTCAACGCAAGGCTTCGCAAAAGCAGAGGAAAGGATATTGATGCTGCCTGCGGGCAATTGGCCAACAAGGATTAAGCGGGCCGGTTAAACTTTTCGATCTTATGGCGGTCACAGCAACAAGACCCTCACACCAAAGCAGGGTCCGCCCTAAAAAATTTATACTATGAAAGCGATACCCGCCATTTGTCTGACCGTTTTTTTGCTAGGACAGCTTCATGCACAAGAACCTCCCGTACCCGGAGCACCCCGCCCCCCTCAACAGGGCCGCAACAGCCAACAAAGAAGCGAGATGCTGCTGCAGCGGCTGCAATTGACCCCTGCGCAACGAGAGCAACTTAAAAAAGAGCAAGAGCAAGCGCTTGAAAAAGTGCTTACCCCCGATCAAAAGAAAAGACTCAAAGAAATTCGTCAGCAACAGCAAGTACGCAAAGAAGAAATGCAAACCCGGCAAAGACAGCAACTCAAAGATCGTTTGTCGCTGACCGATGAGCAAGCCTCGCAACTGCAAAACCTGCAGAAAAATTTCATGGAATCAATGAGACGAAACCGCCAGCAACTCGATCAGACGATCGCACAGCAACGCGATCGTGCCCGCAACCTGATGGAGACCCATCAGCAGTCTTTAAAAAAACTCCTGAGTACCGAACAGCTCGAAAAATACAGGAACCTGGTACGTGATAAAATGCGCAATACGATGGGCCCGGGCATGGAAAGATTACGGGAGCGTCGCCATGACAGAGACGAACAGTCCCCGATGCAACAACGACGTCCCCGGCGCGAAAGACCGATGCCGGGCGACCGAAACACCGATACGTTATAATTGCCCTACCTTCGTGAGAACCCTGTTGAAAAACAGCAATTTTCTCGCATGAAAAAATCAAGCACGAATCCCTTTACCAAGTTCGGGACCAAGAAAAGCAACGCTGCCATCAAAGAGCAGTTTCGCCAAG
>CAZZLP010000073.1:0-6858 GCA_964654705.1 uncultured Chitinophaga sp. | reverse complement strand
ACTTACAAAACCACTGGCTTTCATTGATCTGGAGACCACCGGTGTCAATTTGGGTACCGACCGCGTCGTAGAGATCGCCATCGTCAAGATCCTCACCGATAACAGCCAGACCGTAAAACGCAAGCTTATCAATCCAGGGATGCCCATTCCCAAGGCCTCCAGCGACCTGCATGGCATTACCAACGAAATGGTAAAGGACGCGCCCTCCTTTAAGCAAGTGGCCCAAGAACTCAAGCAGATACTGGACGGCTGCGACCTGGCAGGGTATAACTCGAACCGTTTTGACATTCCCTTGCTGGTCGAGGAATTTCTCAGGGCCGGTGTGGAATTTGACATGAAGGGCAGACGGATGCTCGATGTACAGCAGATCTTTTACAAGATGGAACCCCGGACCTTGTCGGCCGCCTATCAGTTCTATTGTGGCAAGACCCTCGATGGGGCGCACAGTGCCTCCGTCGATGCCGGTGCCACTTTTGAGATACTACAGTCACAGCTACAGCGCTATGAAAGCCTGGGTACTACCATCGATTCTATTTTAAAATCGGTGGGGGAGGATCCCATT
Source organism: uncultured Chitinophaga sp. (assembly GCA_964654705.1). GTDB lineage: Bacteria > Bacteroidota > Bacteroidia > Chitinophagales > Chitinophagaceae > JJ008. The sequence goes on along the minus strand of CAZZLP010000073.1, from coordinate 6,296 downwards.
GTCGATTTTGCCAGACGCTTTGTCTGGGAAAATGGGGTGGAGGTGTTTAATTTCGGTAAATTCAAGGGGAAGCCTGTAGCAGACGTACTACGGTCGGAGCCTCAGTATTATGATTGGATGATGAAGGGCGACTTTCCGCAGCATACCAAGCAAAAGCTCACCGAGATCTATACTAGAACCCTTTTAAAAAAGAATGGATAAACTCGTCATCATACCCACTTACAATGAAAAAGAGAACATTGCCGCTATTCTTTCGGCCGTGTTTTCGCTGGAGGGCGGGTTTCATGTACTGGTCATCGATGATGGATCTCCCGATGGTACCGCCACCTTGGTACAATCACTAATCGTAAACTACCCCGGCCGACTTTTTTTGGAACAGCGAGCCGGTAAGCAAGGGCTGGGTACCGCTTATATTTTTGGATTCAGATGGGCGCTCCGCCGCTCTTATCAGTACATCTTTGAAATGGATGCCGACTTTTCGCACAACCCCAGCGACCTGCCTCGTCTCTACGATGCCTGCCAGCTTTATGGGGCTGATGTCGCGGTAGGCTCCCGCTACGTAAAGGGAGGAGGTGTTATTAACTGGCCCGCAAATCGTATCGCTCTCTCGAGAGGCGCTTCACTATACACCCGACTAATTCTTTTGATGCCGCTAATAGATCCAACGGCAGGGTTTGTTTGCTACCGAAGAGCAGTGCTGGAGACCATCGACTTGTCGAGTATCCGTTTTGTAGGGTATGCCTTTCAGATCGAAATGAAGTACGCCTCGTGGCGATTGGGCTTTGTGATCAAAGAAGTACCGATTCTGTTTCAGGATCGTACCCAGGGAAGCTCCAAGATGAACAAAGGCATCATCAAAGAAGGCGTGTTGGGTGTTATCCAATTACGGTTCTATACTTTTTTGACCAATTACCGAAAAAAGCGAAATACGAAAGCGGCTGCATGAAAAAAGCGTATACGCAACTTCATCTGGCCGTGTTGTTGGCGGGCCTGACCGGTATTCTCGGAAGGCTAATCACGTTAAATGAGCTGATGATCGTATGCTACCGGCTATTATTGACGGTGGTCTCTATGTGGTTACTGTTCTCTTGGAGAAAAAAGATCGAAAAGCTTTCGTTGGCCATGGTCGCCAAGATTATGGGAGTAGGTTTTATTGCGGCCCTGCACTGGCTTACTTTTTACGGGGCCATCAAATATGCCAACGTATCGATCGCGTTGGTTTGTTTTGCCGCAATCGGATTTTTCACTGCGCTTTTCGAACCCCTAATCTTAAAAAGGGCTATACAATGGCGAGAGTTGCTCATGGGGCTGATGACCCTTACGGGAGTGTATATCATTTTTCATTTCGATACCCGCTATACTCTCGGGATCGGTATCGGACTGTGTTCGGCACTGCTGGCCGCTTTGTTTCCCATCTTTAACAGAGAGTTGCTTAAAAAGACCAATGTCGAGAGTTTGCTCGTGTGGCAGCAATTCGGCGGGTTTTTGTTAATGACAATACTGATTCCGGTCTATCAAGAAGTCTCACCTGGCCTTCGTTTGCTGCCCTCGGTGACCGATCTTTTGTGGCTGCTGGTACTCTCATGGGTATGCTCGGTATGGGCCTTTCAGTTGTCGGGAGCCGCGCTAAAAAAATTATCTGCCTTTACCGTCAATCTCAGTTACAACCTCGAACCGGTCTACGGTATCTTGCTAGCCTTTTTATTTTTCCGCGAAGATCAATTGCTCAATAGCGGTTTTTATGCAGGTCTCTCCCTTATTTTACTGGCTCTCTCATGGCATGCATGGTTGGTGTTTTCTAACAAAAAACGCTCTTAGAATTCTACGATAAAACCGATGGTAGGTATCAGCGTGCCATCCTCATTGTTCAAGATCACTGGCAGGGCGTTGGAGCCATTCAGGTTGATCGGAAGACCGTTCGTGGTCAAAAATGTCGTATTCGTTTCGTTGCGCTTAAAGGTATACTGTGGAAAGGCAGGACTCTTGGCGCCATAAAAATTGGTGATGTCCAAAAAGAGATCAAAGGTGGTCTTTTCCCAATTCCATTTTTTGTCGATACGAATATCGCCTGCATGAAAGGCCTTCAATCGCTGGCTGTTCAGTTGCGAAAAATTCAGTACGCCGGTACCCAGCGTCAGGTAATTGAGCTGTGACTGTGCATTATCAAAGGGAGTAAAAGGGGCTCCTCCCTGGTAGCGGAACTTCAGGCCGATCTCCCAGTTCTTTCCCATTTTATAACCTCCGATAAAAGAGAGCAGATGGCGGTTATCCCAGGCGCTGGCGATCATTTTTTGATTGGCCCCGCTAAAGCGACTTATAAAAAAAGTATACGAAAGCGTGCCAAAAAAACGCCGGCTTAATTTTTGCTGTGCAAAGAACTCAAAGCCGTAACTATAACCTTGTCCGTTGGTCCTTACGGCTTCGTTACCTACGGTCGTAAAGTCTCCGCCCAGGTTGCTCAAAGAGATGCCGTCGCGGATAGAGACGGGTACCCGGTCGTAGCGTTTATAAAAGGCCTCGAGGGTAAAGCGGGTAGTGGGTACGGGTAGATATTCGGTACCAATCACGACATGCGTGCTTCGGGTATAGTCTGCATTTTTGTTGACCAGTTCGGACTGGTTGTTACGAAAACTTAAAATGGTATAGGCCGGAAGCTTATAGTAATTACCCACCGAGGCATTCAGGGTCCATTTATCGGCTACAACATAAGACATACCCGCACGGGCGGAAAGTGTTCGTAGCGGATCGCCTCCTGATGCTGTAAAGCTGTTCAGATCAGTTCGAAGTCCGCCGCTCAGGCTAAGCCGGTCTTGTGCCACTCGTTTACTGAGTTGTACAAAAGCGCCGGTCCTCCACAGGTCAATTTCCGAACGATAGCGTGCCACCACGGAGGGTTGCAACACATTTCCCGAAGCGTCCCGAAGTTCTTGACGAATACGAATAAAGGAATTGTTGTTGCTATTGACATACTGTACCACGCCCCCATAGGCCAGCTTGATACCGCCCAAGGTCTTGTTGATATCGAATCGTAATTTATTTTCGATCTCTTGCGAGTTGATGCCGGTCCTTCTTTTTGTTTCGTCTTGCGTGTTGTTACCGTCGAATTTATCGATGGCATTATCGAACATGTTTCTGCTAAGTGCCAGGTTCCAAAAGCCCCCTGTAATTTGCTTGCGTAAACTTATGCCCATGGTATAGTTCCATTGCTGTATGGCCGGCGTGGCGTCGAGAATGTATAGTTTTTCGGGTGTGGCCTCTCGTGGTGCCGCAAAGCTGAAGTCGTCTATGGCGCCGATGCCCAGCAACGTAAGCGTTGTCTTCTTATTGATTCGATGGGTGACCTTGTATTGAAAATCCCAATAGTTGGGTCGTATGGGCAGATCGATGGCCTTAAAGAGCAGCTGCAGATAAGATCTTCTGGCAGAGGCCAAAAAAGTGGTCTTCGAAGAAAGCGGCCCTTCGAGGGTGGCGGCCAGTTCGGTGGCACTTAAACGAAGGTTGCCTTGCACCCGGTTGGGGTTGCCGTTTCGTTGACGAAATTGCAATACCGAAGAAAGAGCATTGTCAAAGCGCGCATCGAAAGACGAAGAACTCAGCTTGACCTCCTCGAGAAAACTTACATTGAGCATACCGGTGGGTCCGCCTGCACTTCCTTGCGTGGCAAAGTGATTGATAACGGGTATCTCGATCCCGTCCAGGTAGTACACATTCTCATTGGGGGCACCCCCGCGAATGATAATGTCGTTGCGATAGCCTCCCACGCTGCCGGCCGTTCCCCCTACGCCTGGTAACGCCTGTATAACCCTCGATACATCGAAATTTCCACCGGGGTTACTTCGGATCTCTTCGGTGGTAAGTTTTTGTACGCTGAGTGGTGTTTCGAGACTGGCTGCAATGGCCGTCTTTTTGGCCGAGCTAACGGTTACCTCTGCCAGCTTGGTAGCGGTCGTCTCCAGTTGCAAGGTCAGGTTCAATTCATTTCCGACGGTTACGACCACATTGTATAGGGTCAGCTCCGCGAACCCCACCGAACTGATACGGATGGTGTAGGTCTTGGGAGGAATACCGGCAATGCGAAATCTCCCGAGCGAATCGGTGCTGGTGGCCAGGGTGGTGCCTTCTATACGAATCGTCGCCCCTGGTATGGGTGCTAAAAAGTTCTTATCGGTAATGGTTCCGGCCAAACGTCCAAGACCCTGGGCTTGTGTCAGCAATACAAGGGGCAACAGTAAGGATAGCAGTATGATTTTTTTCATGGCTTACGGATGCACCCAATAACAATCAGTTTTATAAATTGTTTAAATTATCTTAGATCCTCATATCTATTCGTTATGCAACCTATTCGCTGTTGGTTCTTGCTTCCATTCCTGTTTGCCGGGTCGGTAGTCGCTCAAAAAATGCCTCTTCATCATCAGGTGTATGATAGTTGGCAGCGTGTCGGAGAAAAAACATTGAGCGCCGACGGAAACTGGGCTGTCTTCTCTATCGATGTACAAGAAGGGGATGGCACACTGGTGCTGCAATCACTTCGCTCCGATTATCGCAAAGAGTTACCCCGTGGGTATGGGGCGGTTATCAGCTATGATAGCCGCTATTTGGTCTACAAGATCAAGCCGTATTACTCGGCCGTAAAAGAGGCGCGCAATAAAAAGAAAAAGCCCGAAGAGATGCCCAAAGACTCAGTAGGCATTATAGAGCTGGGCAAAGAAACTATCATAACGTTCGCCAATGTTCGTTCTTTCAAGATGCCCTCCGAAGAAGAGGGGGTCGTGGCCATTCATTTTGAGAGTACCGAAAAACCTGCCGACAATGGCGATACGCCTGCCGAGCTGCTGGTCATTGACCTGTTATCGGGGGCCAGGCTAAGTCTGCCTCGCATTACCGAGTACCAACTTTCAAAAAAAGGAGGCAGGCTGGTGGCCGAGCAGGCAAAGAACGGTAAGGATTCGTTGGGGAAGACCTTGGTACTACAGGTGCGTACTCCCGGTCTTAAGGTCGACACACTCCTGCGCGGCGGAAATGATTTTAGAAAATTCTCATTCTCTGCCGACGGAAGGCAGCTGGCCTTTGTAGCCGAACGCGATGCCAGACCCAAGGAATTGGTCAGGTATTTTCGTCTTTATCATTACGATGGTCGCACCGACACGGCGGTGGCCATCGCCGATCGCAATTCGGCGGGTATGAAGTTGGGAACGACCATCAGTGAGTTCGCCGATCTGCGTTTTAGCGAATCGGGCAAGCGGTTGTTCTTTGGAACGGCACCTATCGTTGCTGCAAAAGACACCCTTACTCCCGAGGCCGAATTGGTTAAGGTAGACATCTGGCATTACAACGACGATTATCTCCAGACCCAACAGCTCTACGAGTTAAAGCGCGAGCAGGAGAGATCCTATACCGCCGTTTTTCATTTGGACCAGGGAAAGTTGGTGCAGTTGGGTGCTGTTGATGCAGAGAATGTTTTTGTACCGATCGATGCCGACGGGCCTTGGGTTTATGCCACCAGCGACTTCGGAAATCGTATCGCTTCGCAGTGGACGGCCTCGACCAAAAAGAATATCTATCGCATCGATGCTACAACCGGTAGTAAGCAATTGATCAGATCGGATCTGAACGGAAACTTTTTTGCCTCTTCGGTCTCTCCGAAGGGTACTGCGCTGGTATGGTACGATGCCGACCTCAGGCAATACCAAAGTTGGGATGGAGTAACGGTCCGCACCATTACACGCTCTGTTCCTTTTTTGCTTTGCGACGAATTAAACGATATGCCCGGTCCGGCCTCTCCCTATGGGATAGCAGGGTGGTTGGCTGGCGATACCAGTGTACTTATCTATGATCGCTATGACGTTTGGAAAGTGTCCGTTCGGGCAACTGGTATTGCCAAAAACATAACGCGTATCGGAAGAAAACAAAAAGAGGAGTACCGGTATGTTAAGTTAGATCCTGATCAGGATTATTTTCCGCAGCAAGGTTTGCTTTGCTGGCGCTACCAGCAGCAAGAAAATCGAGACGCCGGTATTGCGATCGCTGAATGGGAACAAGATCATTTGCGCTTTACCAAAAGACAGGCGGGTCCTTTCTTCTATGGCATTCCGGTCAAAGCAAGACGGGCACCGGTGCTGGCCTATACCAAAGAGCGATACGAACGATCTCCCGATCTGCATGTGTGGGAGATGGGTACGGCCATTACCGACACAGGGGCCGAGCGTCGTCTCTCGTGGATCAATCCCCAGCAACAACAATACAATTGGGGAACCGCCACGTTGTATCGGTGGAAGACATTCGACGGAAAACCCGCG
>CAZZLP010000072.1:0-6989 GCA_964654705.1 uncultured Chitinophaga sp. | reverse complement strand
TAATCGTTCTTTAATAGCAGGCAATTGCCGGGGGTCAGCTTCGCTGATCGATTCGTTGATCTCCATCATCTCCATCAAGAAATCAGGGTTCAGCTGGTATTTCTCATCGTTGGCAAGCAGCCCCTTTAATTGCAATACATAGGCAATGGTCTCTTCGGGATGCTGAAAGGTCTTCCATGCCTTATTGAGTAGCGCACTCTTGTCTAGGGCTTCCTCTTGCGCTTCGGGACTCTCCTGTGTAAAGAAGTCCGGATGAAAACGACGGCTTAATTGCATGAACTTCTCTCTGCAATCAAGGATATTGACTTGCAAGCAAACGGGAATCTCAAAGAGTTCAAAATAGTTCATACCTCAAAAGCCGACAAATCGGGCTAATTTTACACCGATTGCAAAGGTATGCCTATGATCAGGATCGGATTGCTGCGTGAGGGGAAAAATCCTCCCGATAGCCGGGTGGCGCTAACGCCCGCACAGTGTAAATGGCTTCAAAAGAATTTCTCGCAGGTACTAATCATGGCACAACCCTCGCACTTTCGCTGCTTTAGCGACAAGGATTACCTGGCGGCCGGTGTAACGGTGCAAGAGGACTTGTCGGAATGTGATTATATATTTGGCATCAAAGAGGTTCCGGTCGGCCAGTTGATCGATAACAAGACGTACCTGTTCTTTTCGCATACCAAAAAATTACAACCGTATAATCAGGCCCTTTTCAGGGCTGTTTTAGCTAAGCGCATTCGTCTGATAGACTATGAGTGTCTGGAGCACGCCGATGGACAACGTATTATCGGGTTTGGTTTTTTTGCCGGGGTGGTGGGGGCGCATAATGGCATGATGGCTTACGGAAAAAGAACCGGGAAATTTAGTTTAAGCAGGGTTTATAAACAGCTTAGCTTCAGAGAGTTAATACATACTTATTTTGGATTAAAACTGCCTGCCATCAAAATCGCCGTAACGGGTTCGGGCCGGGTGGCACATGGCATCTTGGAGGTGATGAACCTAATGGGTATACACGAAGTGGAGCCCTCCGACTATCTTAAAAAGGAGTACCCTTATCCGGTCTATACGCACTTGAAAGGCTCCGATCTCTTCTGCAATAGATCTACCGGCACTTACGACCGTGAGGAGTTTCATGCGCATCATGATCGTTACGCCACACTTTTTAAGCCCTACACTTATGTGACCGATATTTTGATGAATGGAATTTACTGGGAGCAGGGGATGCAACGACTTTTTGAAAAAGAAGAGGTAGCCGATCCCCGGTTTCGAATCGTGACCATCGCCGATATCAGTGATGATGCCAACGGCTCTGTTCCCATCAATTTGGGCGATCAAAGCATCGATGATCCCATCTATGGGGTAGATCGCATGACAGGTACTAAAACGCTCCCTTATCTGCCTGGATCCATCGATGTCATGGCCGTGGGGAACCTTCCCAATGAATTACCTCGCGATGCCAGTCGCTATTTTGGTGAGCAGCTTATCAAATATATTTTAGAGGATCTCATTAAAGGCGGCTCTGACCTGATTGAGAAAGCCACACTTACCAATAACGGAAAGCTGTCTGCTCATTATGAATACATGCGCAGCTATGCCGGCCTGGATGGATCTTACAACGATAGGTAATAGTCCTTTAAGAGCCCGATAAATGCACTGTCGTATGTGCCGTCCTTTTGCAAAATTGTTATTTCTTTCGTGATCGAAGGCGCCGTCGTTTGATTCGTGGTATTCTCTTTCCGTCGGCCGCACAGTAACACGCGGTGGGGCGGATGCTGTAACGAGGTTCTAACGATAATTTTTTCAGTGATGGCCAATTGATGCGTAAGCGCCAGCGCTACTGCCTCTTGTTCGCGCCGAAAGGGTAGCATCAGGTAGAAAGCTCCGAATGCAGTTAAATTTTTTTCGATAAACGTAAATAGTTGCAAAAGAGAGAGCGTCTCTTCATGAAAGGCCTGGTTTCTGTTTGCCATCCTTGCCTTTAGATCGTCTTTGTAAAAAGGCGGGTTGCTTACGATATGATCATAGGGGGCCATTGGCGAAAAGTCGTTGGCATCGACCGTATAGATCTGTATGAATCCATTGGCGTTGGCTTTTAAAACATTTTGCCTGGCCTGTTCGGCGGCCGGCGAATCTATTTCGAGTGCCTCTAGTAAGACCATTGGATTTTTTTGATGGATCATCAACGACAAGATTCCGGTGCCGGTCCCGATATCGGCTATCCGGGAAGGTTTTGGTGTGTCGTCGGAAAGGGCGGGGGTGATGGCAAGATTTTTAAATTGTTCTTGTCGAATTTTTTCACTTGTCCAGGCACCGAACAAACAGGCATCGGTGGTTACTTTCATGGCGGTCTTGTCTTGCCAAATGGTAAATTGCTTGAACGAAAAATAGTCGTTGGGCATAAAAATTACCAGGTGGCTTTGGCAGTGGAGCGAAGATCGAGCCCGGCAAATTGATTGTTCAGGTATTTGTAATAGCCGGTAATGGCGATCATGGCGGCATTATCGGTGCAGTAGGCCATGGAGGGGATCGTGCAGGTGTAATTATATTGTTGCGCCATTTCTTGGATCCCTTTACGAAGTCCGCCGTTGGCGGCCACGCCCCCGGCCAGTGCTATTTGTTTGATACCGGTTAGTGCCACTGCCTTTTTTAATTTATGCAGTAAGATCGAAACGATTCGGTGTTGTATGGAGGCACAGAGATCCGGCAGATTCGCTTCTATAAAAGCGCGCTGCTCCTCGACAGAAGCGATCAGTTCTGGGTGATAGGCATGACTTTTTCCGGCATTTTGTAAAAAGTAGAGAATGGATGTTTTTAATCCGCTAAAACTAAAATCAAGTGCTGCAATCTGCGGTTCTGGAAAAGTAAAGCGATCGGCCCTTCCGTTTTGGGCCAGTTGGTCAATGAGCGGACCTCCGGGATAAGGAAGTCCCAATAACTTGGCGGTCTTATCAAAAGCTTCTCCTGCGGCATCATCGATGGTCTCTCCGATTACGGTCATGTGCGTGGGGCTGTCACATTGTACCAATTGTGTGTGTCCACCACTAACGGTCAGACACAAAAAAGGAAGGGGCAGCGTCGGATGTTCGATTAGGTTAGCCAGCACATGGGCTTGCATATGATGAACAGCGATCAGCGGTTTTTTCAGCGAAAGAGCTAGGGACTTCGCAAATTGTCCACCCACTAGCAGCGATCCGATCAGCCCGGGACTTTGCGTATATGCAACGGCATCGATGGTATCGATCGATAGGGCCGCTTTTTGTAGGGCCAGCTCTACTACCGGTATGATATGCTGCAAGTGTGCGCGAGAGGCCAGTTCGGGTACTACACCTCCAAATGTTGCATGTACTGCTTGCGTGGTTATTTCATTCGACAAAATTTTTCCATCCACGCAAACGGAGGCGGCAGTTTCATCACAAGAAGACTCTATGGCTAGAATACGAACGGACACGGTTGCAAAAATAGCGAAGTTCGGCCGGGCCTGTCTATTTGCTCCGAATGGCTACTACCGGATCCATACGGGCGGCTTGCCGGGCGGGGATAAATCCGGCAATGATGCCTACGATAATGCAAATACCAATAGCCAGCAACATGTTGCTGGTAGAAATAAAGACGGGAAAGTTAAGGGCGCTGGTCAGGATCTGGGTGAGCAAAAAGACCAGGGTCAGTCCGATCAATCCGCCAATGATGCACAGAAAAGAGGACTCCAATAAGAATTCTGTCAGGATAATACGGCTTTTGGCACCGATGGCCTTTTTTAGTCCGATCTGGCTGGTGCGTTCTCGCACCGACACGAACATAATATTGGCCACGCCGAACATCCCCACGATCAACGAAAGCATGGCAATGGCCCAACCCCCGATATTGACGTTTACAAAAAGATCACTGACCACTTTGCTGAAGTCATTGATATCATTGAGCGAAAAATTATCCTCTTGTGTGGGAGTAAGTTTTCTGACGGCACGCATGGTGCCGGTCAACTCTTGTTTTAATTTAGAAGAGGCCACGCCTTCTTTACCTTGCACCATAATAAGGGGATCGGCCTTAAGCTCGTTCATGAGCATCCGTCCAAAGCGGTAGGGTACAAAGACGCTCTTATCGAACTCCCAGCCTCCTTCAGATAAGAATCCTTTGCCTTGCTTCTTGATGATGCCGATTACCAGAATTTGTTTGCCCTTGATCTCTACCACCTTGTCGACCCCCAACTCGGCTTGTCCAAAAAGCTGTTCCGCGATCTCATTTCCGATGATGCCTACATGTGCGCCATCTTGGTATTCGCGGTCCGTAATGGATCTTCCAAAAGCGATCTCTGCAGGTTGTATGTACTGAAAATCCTCGTTGATGCTATGGGTGGTGATGCCACTTAATTGCCTGCCTGCAAACTCTACGGGATCATTGATGCTGTTGTGAAAGGCCACATAACGGGCCATGGGTGTTCTGTCTCTGATCTCCTGTACTTCTTGGTAGCGGGGAGAAGGGCGGTTAACAAATTTCCACCAGGGGTAATCGGGTCCGCCGCCACTGTATTCCCATTTATCGATGTAGATGGTGTTGTTGCCCAGCGATTTGATCTCGTTTTGAATATTTTGTTCTAGGCTGTTTACGGTGGCCAGTACTCCTATTATGCAAAAGATCCCGATGGTAATACCAAAGAGCGATAAAAAGGTACGGAGCTTATTTTTCCAGAGCTCCTGTATGGCCATTTTAAAGCTGCTGACAACGATCTCGAGGGTGCCACTAATCATAGTGCAAATTTACTGGCATTGCGGGGTCATCCAATTAATTTTTGACAGACGGCCCTCTCAGGCTGCGACCGGCCCTGCTGCAAGTGCTGCCTCCCCCTTACCTTTGCGGCGCTCTTATGAAATACCAGCAAGAAATCGCCAAGCGACGCAGTTTTGCCATCATCTCTCACCCCGATGCCGGAAAGACCACCCTTACCGAAAAGTTCCTGCTCTTTGGAGGAGCCATTCAAGTGGCCGGTGCGGTCAAGAGCAATAAGATCAAAAAGCACGCCACCAGCGACTTTATGGAGATAGAAAGGCAGCGGGGTATCTCGGTGGCCACCTCGGTCATGAGTTTCGAATACAATGGTATTCTTATTAACCTGCTTGATACACCCGGTCACAAAGATTTTGCCGAAGACACCTACCGTACGCTTACTGCCGTCGATAGTGTCATTCTAGTAGTCGACAGCGTCAATGGAGTAGAGGAGCAGACCCGTCGTCTGATGGAGGTTTGCCGCATGCGCGATACTCCGGTCATTGTCTTTATCAACAAGATGGACCGCGATGGAAAAAATCGCTTTGACCTTTTGGAAGAGATCGAAAAAGAGTTGCGTATTCGGTTACACCCTATGACGTGGCCTATTAACAGCGGAAAAGATTTCAAGGGTGTCTATAATATGGTCAATCACAGCTTGCAGCTCTTTAGGGCCGGAACGCGTGCCGACGAAGATGCCCTGCACGTGGCGTCACTGACCGATCCGGTGCTTGAGCAAAAGCTGGGAGAAAAAGATGCGCATCAACTTCGCGAAGATGCCGAACTGGTAGAGGGCGTATATGGTCCTCTTGATATAGAGGAGTATCTGCAAGCCAAGGTGGCACCCGTATTTTTTGGAAGTGCCATCAACAACTTTGGTGTAAAAGAAATGCTCGATACGTTCATCCGTATCGCTCCCACGCCCCGCAGCCGTATGGCGACCACCCGCCCCATCGATGTGCAAGAAGACAAGATGAGCGGATTCGTCTTTAAGATCCATGCAAACTTGGACCCCAAGCACCGCGACCGTATTGCCTTTTTTAGGATATGCGCCGGAAAATTTGAGCGCAATAAGTATTACCATCATGTTCGACTAGACAAAGACGTACGATTCAGTAACCCTTATTCGTTTATGGCCCGCGATAAAAGTATTATCGAGGATGCCTACGCAGGAGATGTGGTAGGGCTTTTCGATACGGGTAACTTTAAGATCGGTGATACGCTGACCGAAGGGGAGGATTTTTATTTTACGGGTATTCCCTCATTTTCGCCCGAGATCTTTAAAGAGGTTGTCAATAAAGATCCGCTCAAGACCAAGCAACTCGAAAAGGGGTTGTCGCAACTGACCGACGAGGGCGTGGCACAGCTTTTTACGCAGTTCGGAGGCAATAAGAAGATCATTGGTTGTGTGGGCGAATTACAATTTGAAGTTATTCAATACCGGCTCTTGCACGAGTATGGGGCCTCGGTGGTCTTTAATGCCATGCCCTTTTACAAAGCCTGTTGGCTAACGGCCTCCGATCCGGCCAAGCTGATCGATTTTCTTCGTTTCAAGCAAGCTAATGCCGCCGAAGACAAAGATGGTCATCCGGTATACTTGGCCCAGAGCGAGTGGTTCTTAAATACCGAAATAACCAACCATCCCGACATTCAATTTCACTTTAGCAGCGAAATTCAGAAGTAATCAATACCGGTTGGGGTAAACATGTTGCAAACAAAAGGGCCTTGTATGCTATGGCAATTATTACCGGAGAGGAGCCTGTACGCCGGTATAGTTGTGCGGAGTAATACTCTTAAGTTCCTTTTTTACAGAAGATTTTACCGAGAGCCCATCAATAAATTTATGCAGCACTTGTTTGGTAATACGCTGTTGGCCACGCGTTAGTTTTTTGAGCGCCTCGTAGGGCTCGGGGTATTGTTCGCGTCGTAAAATGGTTTGGATGGCTTCGGCCACCACTGCCCAATTTTGATCGAGGTCTTCGTACAGTTTGGCATCGTTCAACACGAGTTTGCTGATCCCTTTTTCGAGCGAGCGAAGGGCCACAAGGGTATGGGCAACGGGAACGCCTATGTTACGAAGCACGGTCGAATCGGTCAGGTCTCTTTGCAGCCGCGAGATGGGCAGTTTGGCCGATAAATGCTCCAAGAGGGCATTGGCCAGTCCGAGATTTCCTTCGGCGTTTTCAAAATCGATGGGGTTTACTTTGTGTGGCATAGTAGATGAGCCCACTTCA
>CAZZLP010000071.1:0-7024 GCA_964654705.1 uncultured Chitinophaga sp. | reverse complement strand
TGATACTTCTCTTTTCATGCTAATGGGTAGTTGGTTAGATGGAATACTAAAATTTTTTAAATACTGCTCGGTCACCGCATCATCGGCACAGTAAATAAAATGGTCTTGTGGCCGTTGGTTTTGCGCGATCCTAAACTTGCTGTTGATATAATTCAAGAAAACATAGCCGTAACGATCCAAATGATCTTCGGTGATATTGGTCAAGATCGCCACGTCGGGACGAAACTGATCGATATCATCGAGCTGAAAACTGCTGATCTCCACCACATACAACTCGTGTGGTTCGAGGGCCACTTGGCGGGCAAAAGAATAACCGATGTTTCCGACCAGCGCCACATCCAATCCGGCATGTCGGCACAGTTGATAGACCAGCGAGGTGGTCGTGGTCTTTCCGTTGCTTCCGGTAATGGCCACGATACGGCTGTTACCTTTGTGACGATAGGCCAATTCTACTTCGCTGATAACCGGAATACCGCTTTTTCTGACCTGTTGCATGACCGGATTGGTTTCCGGAATACCCGGGCTTTTGATTACCTCATCGGCTTGCAAGATCCGCGCCATAGTATGCTCTCCTTCTTCGAAGGCGATCTTCGCCTGCAGCAGTTCGTTACGATAGTTTTCTTTCAAAGAACTTCCGTCAGAGACAAACACCTCGTATCCCATTCGCTTGGCCAGCAAGGCGGCTCCGACCCCGCTCTCGCCTGCACCCAGTATGACTACCCTCTTCTGCATAGGCCCTTTTGTATTACCGCAGTTTGAGGGTTACGATACTCAATACCACCAATAACACCGTTACGATCCAGAACCGGTTAACGATCTTGACCTCATGGTATCCCTTAACCTGGTAATGGTGGTGAATGGGTGCCTTAAGAAAAACACGCCTTCCCTCACCGAACTTCTTCTTGGTGTATTTGAAGTAGCCTACCTGAATAATCACACTCAACGACTCGACCAAAAAGACCCCGCAAAAGATCGGGATCAATAATTCTTTATGAACGATAATGGACAAGGCCGCTATGATGCCACCCAGCGTTAAACTGCCCGTATCGCCCATGAATAACTGTGCGGGATACGAGTTATACCACAGAAAACCGATACAGGCTCCGATCAGGGCTGCTATGTAAACCGATAGCTCACCGAGATTGGGGATGTACATGATGTTGAGATAATCGGCAAATACCAGGTTTCCGCTGGCGTAGGCAAAAATGCCCAGTAGTACACCGATCAGTGCCGCCGTGCCCGTGGCAAGTCCATCGAGACCATCGGTAAGGTTAGCGCCATTCGATACCGCTGTTATAATAAAGATGACGATGAGAATATATAACAGCCAGGTATAGTGGCGCCAATCGGCCGGTAGTAATTTTGAATAATTGAACTCATGATTCTTGACAAAGGGAATGGTAGTAACAGGTGTCTTCGTCGATACATAGTAATGCGTCTTACCATTGAACGTCTTGGCAAAGACCGTACTGTCTGTCTGCGGGTGCTTACCAGTGTATTCTCTCCAGGTAACCACCGACGTATTAAAATAAAGCGTTGCCCCCACTGTAATGCCAAGACCGACTTGCCCCATTATCTTGAACCAACCGGCCAGCCCGTCGGCATTTGATTTTTTGTACTCCTTGCCCTGCTGCTGCGCCATCCGTTTGCTACGAAGCTTCAGATAATCGTCAATGAAACCGATAAGACCCAACCAAACCGTACTCACCAGCATCAACCGCACATATACTTTGGTCAGGTCGGCCAGCAGCAGCGTAGGAATCAAAATGGCAAGTATGATAATGATCCCTCCCATCGTTGGCGTGCCTTTCTTGCTGGCCTCGCCAGCCAGTCCCTCTTCACGGATACTTTCTCCGATCTGTCGCTTTTGTAAAAATGTAATGAGCTTTTTGCCATACACCATCGTGATGAACAACGATAATAAAATAGCCAGCAGGGTTCGGAACGTGATATATTCAAAGACACGGCTGCCGGGAAAGCGAATTCCTTCTTCGGCCAGCCAGTCAAAAAAATGATATAACATAGTTCCTATTTTTATTTGTCGAGGGCCGCAAACCAGTGCCTTACCGTTTCGCGGTCATCGAAATGTTCTTTTGTGCCTTTTACATCCTGATACGTCTCGTGCCCCTTACCTGCCACCAGAATAATATCATGGGGGGCCGACAAACTGATCGCCGTTTTTATAGCGGCGGCACGATCGGCAATCGGGATGTATTTTTTAAAGTCAGCAGCCGATAACCCACTTTCCATGTCCTTTATTATGGCTGCCGGATCTTCTGAGCGAGGATTATCACTGGTAAAAATGAAACGATCGCTGTGCGCTGCCACCGCGGCTGCCATCAAGGGGCGCTTGGTGCGATCGCGATCACCACCGCAGCCTGTTACCGTGGTAAGTTTTTGGTCGGGCTTTCGCAGTTGCTTTAAGGTCGTCAGTACGTTGAGTAGTGCATCGGGCGTGTGTGCGTAATCTACAACGGCCATTACCTTTTCTTTGGAAGAGACCAGGCATTCGAAGCGACCGGGCGCTCCTTGCAACCGACTAAGGGCCGTAAGCACCTCCATCTTGTCGAGGCCCAGTGCACAGGCGGCCCCATAAACGGCCAGCAGGTTATAGGCATTGAAGGCACCGACCAATAAAAAATGTACCTCTACGTCGTCGATGTTAAGCTGTAAACCCTCCAGCGCATTATCGAGCAATCTTCCTTTATAATCGGCCATGGTGCGCAAGGCATAGAAAAGACAACGGGCCTTACAGTTTTGCAACATAACCGCCCCTCGTTTATCATCGGCATTGCTGAGGGCAAAGGCCGTGGCCGGAAGAGCATCGAAAAATGATTTTTTTACCTGTATATAGGCATCGAACGTCTTATGATAATCAAGATGATCGTGCGTTATGTTACTAAAGATGCCTCCCGCAAAATGAATACCAGCAATACGATGCTGATGAATGGCATGAGAGCTGACCTCCATGAACACATGCGTACAACCTGCTTGCTCCATCTGCTGCAACAATTGGTGCAACTGAATGGGATCGGGGGTCGTGTGCGTAGCCGGGATGGTCCGTTCGCCAATTCGATTTTCGACCGTGCTAATGAGTCCGCAGGTCATTCCCAGACAGCTAAAGAGTTTATAGAGCAGCGTGGCAATGGTGGTTTTTCCATTGGTACCCGTAACCCCCACCACCTTGATACGAGCAGAGGCATTGCCAAAAAACTGCGCCGCGATCTGTGCCGAGGCCAGCGCGGCATCGGACACCTGTACAAAGGGTATGGTCGCGGGGGCTGCAGCAGGAATGTTTTCCGTAACCACGGCAATGGCCCCATGTTGCAGGGCCTGCTCAATAAATTGCTGACCATCCACGCGGGTACCCCGTACCGCAATAAATAAAGCACCCGGTTTTACCTGACGAGAGTCGGTAGTGATGCTGAGCGGCTCCACTGCAGTAGAACCACTCACCGACACCACCGATACCCCGTATAACAAATCACTCAGCTTCACCGTCGCTGTTTATTTTTTAACTCAATTCAAGTAAGATCTGTAAAGGACGATCCAGGGCCGTTCCCGGTGCTACCGATTGCGACACGATCTTTCCCCTTCCTTTTATCTGCACCTTAACGCCCATGTTCTCCAGTAAAAACAAAGCATCCTTTAATCCCATTCCTTTTACATTGGGCATTACACGGGCCCGCACGGACTGTGCCTTCAATACTGCCTTGCCACCCGGGTTGTAGGCTTTAACCCACACTTGCTGTTGTACCGAATCGACATACGACAACTGCAATGTTTGATACACCTTACGCAAGTCCTGACCATAGCCTGCATAATAGTAGAGCGCACTATCGGTTCTCTTGACGAACTGCGAGGGATCTTTTCGATCGACATACATGGCATATACCTTAGTTGCGATCTCACGAAAGACCGGTGCGGCCACCGTTCCTCCATAATGCGAAGCAGCGAAAGGTTTGGTACGTACGACCACAATACAGGTATACTGCGGACGTTCGGCAGGAAAGTAACCGACAAAAGAGGCCTGAAATACCCGATCACCATACTTGACTGGTCCGTCCGATACCAGGGCCGTTCCGGTCTTTCCGGCCACGGCAAAAGGAACACCTTCGAAAGCACGCCGGGCCGTTCCTTCGGTTACTACCGCTTCCATGGCACTGCGGGCCGCACTGATCACCTCGGGGCGGCAAAGCTTTTCTTCTAACACCACGGGTTCTACTTCGCGGTACAGTGTTCCGCCTTGTTGTATACGACTTACCAGATAAGGCTTCATCATTTTACCGCCATTGGCGACGGCATTGTACAGGGTAAGCGTGTGCAATGGACTCACCTGTATCGCATAGCCAAAACTCATCCACAGCATATTGCCCAACGAACTTCCTTTTTCGTTGAGCGGCGCCATAGCAGGTCGCGGCACGCTGCTTAGATCGATGGCAGAACGAGTATCGAGATGAAATTTTTTATAGTACGTCTTGATCTCTTGCGGATCTTTTCCGAAGGCTTTTAAAGCAAGTTTACTCATGCCCACATTAGAGCTGTGTGCGTAACACTCCCGCACCGTCAACAGTGGTTTGGGAGAACGCTCGGCATCAATGACCATCTTGGGACCGACCATGGCCCTGCCGGCACTGCCGATCTCGACCAGATCGTCGATACGGCTGGTTCCTTTCTCCAGTACGGCCAACAGCGTAGCCAGCTTAATCGTTGAGCCGGGCTCGGTGGCGCGCAATGCATAATTATCATCTTCCCAATAATGTCCGTCGGGGCGACGTCCCAGATTGGCCATTGCTTTGATCTTTCCGGTAGCGGTCTCCATAACGATGGCCGTTCCATACAAGGCCTCGCTTTGTACCATCATCCGCATCAGGGCTGTCTCGGTAATATCTTGCATGGGCAGATCGATGGTAGTGTAGATGTCCTTGCCATTCTCTGGCTCGGTCTCTGAACCTGCGATGGGAATAGCAGCACCTCCCGCAATGAATCTGACCAATCGAACCCCTTCTTTTCCGCTGAGCAACGAATCGTAGCTTCGCTCCAATCCCACATTTTGTTTTCTGATCTTGCCATCACTGGCCAAGTGTTCACGAGAGAGCCCAATGGTACGTCCGGCCAAGATGCCATAAGGGAGTAACCGTCTGCTGTTGGTCTCTACGATTACACCGCTTTTATTAGGGCCCAACCGCGCCAAAGGCAATTCGCGAAAGGCCTTATACTGGGCAAAACTTAATTTCTTCTTTAAGGGATAGTAACGAGACTTCTTTTCATAGGCAGCCGTTAGCGCTGCTTTGTATTGCACCGCTGTCTGGTCTTGAAACAACCCTGCAAGGGCCAGGGCAAACGAATCGATGTTCTCTTTAAAACGACGTCCTTTCTTTTCGCGCAGGCCGTCTGCGCAGAGATCAAGATAAATATCAAAAGTGGGAATGGACGTACTCAAGAACTGACCATCCTCCGAATAGATCGTTCCCCGCTGCGCATCGAGGGTCACGTATCGCTGGTGCAAGCTATCGCTCAGTTTTTTCCAGTAGGCCCCCTGAAAACGCTGAATATAAAAGGCGCGGCCTACCACACCAGCCCCCAGCAACGCCAGCCCGATAAAGCTGATGTACACCCTCCACAATATGTCGCGTTTTACTTGCATGTCATTTACTTTTTAGCAGCAACAGGAAGACTGTCGATAAGCACCACCGGAGAGACCGTCAATTCTTGCAACCCCAGCGGGGCCACGGCCTTGATCAGTTCGCTTTGTTTGCTTCTTGAGAGCAGTTCTCCTTTGATCATCTTGTATTCGTATTTGAGTTCTTTTACTTCTTTTTCGGTTTGATTGATATCGCGGATCGTCTTGTTCGCATAATGCCCATTGTAGATATAAAGCACCGCTAGCAAGGCCAGGAACAAAAAGAAGGGAACCTGCTGCACCAGCGACTGGTAATTGAACCAGCGGCTCCAATTCATTCTCGATTCGTTCGTACCATTTTTCATGTATGCTTACTGTTCTGTCTTTTGCGCCACACGCAGTTTCGCACTGCGTGCACGCGGATTTTTTTTTAACTCCTCGTTACCGGCCACTATGGGTTTTTTGGTAAGTATCTTCCACGGCGATAGCGAAGGGGTAGAGAGAAAAGGATGGTCTTGTCGTTGCGTCAGTGTGCCTTCTTTGAAAAACTGTTTGACCATTCTGTCTTCGAGCGAATGAAAGCTGATGATCGCTACCCGACCGCCAGGCTTGATGACCATGGCCAATTGGGTGAGCAATTCTCCTAGTGCCTCGAGCTCTTCATTTACCTCCATACGCAGGGCCTGAAATACCTGGGCAAAGTATTTGTTCGGGTTTCCTTTTACCGACGTGCGAATGGCTTGCTTGAATCCGTCGATGGTGCGAAGCGACTGTGTGGCACGGGCAGTAACGATGTTCCTGGCCAGGGTCTTGGCATTAGTCACCTCTCCATACTGCTCAAATAGCTTGTGCAGTTTCGACTCTTCGTAGGTATCTACCACCCAAAAGGCCGTTTTGGAGAGACGCTGGTCCATGCGCATATCGAGCGCAGCATCGAAGCGGGTCGAAAAACCTCTGGCGGCCTCATCGAACTGATGACTGCTCACCCCCAGGTCGGCCAATAACCCATCGACCGGAAGCAACCCGTGCAAACGAAGAAACCGTTGCAGGTATCTGAAATTTTCAGGCACAAAGACGATCCGGTCATCTGCCGGAAGGTTGGCCTTGGCGTCACTGTCCTGGTCAAAAGCGACCAGACGACCCTGCGGCCCGAGCTTTTCCAGTATGGCCCGAGCATGACCACCTCCGCCAAAAGTGCAATCGACATATATGCCGTCGGGCTTAATGGACAGACCTTCGATCACCTCATGCAGCAGTACAGGTATGTGATACGAAGGCTGCACGCTACCGATCAATTGTTGGATCCGCCCCCCATTACTTCATTGCCCAGATTGCTGAAAGCATCCGAAGAAAAGGAGTCAAAGAACTTTTTGTACTTATTACTATCCCAGATTTCCATTT
>CAZZLP010000070.1:0-7039 GCA_964654705.1 uncultured Chitinophaga sp. | reverse complement strand
ATCTATACGGGAAAAGGGGAAAAAATAAAGGAGTGGAGTATCAAGGGCGGGATCAATAACCTGCTCGATGCGCGGTACGAGCCTAATGGCTATACGTTCAGCTATATTTCGGGAGGACAGCTCTCGACAGAGAACTACTATTTTCCGATGGCAGGTATCAACTATATGCTGGGGTTGACCGTTCGTCTGTAATGCTAACCGCGGTCATCATAAGACCAAGTATTCAATTACTTTCCATATTGTTGCTGCCAGGCCAGCATGCCTCCGACCAGGTTGCGGGTATGCTTGTACCCTAATGCATCCAGGAACATGCAGGCCATCATGCTGCGCTGACCGCTGCGACAATGAATGATGATCTCGTCCTCTTTATGATCTTCGAGGTCGTCGAGTTGCATGGACTGGATCTTTCCAAGTGGAACAAGGGTACCTCCGATATTGAATTCGACATATTCATGAGGTTCCCGGCAATCGATGATGGTCAGTTTCTCTCCGCTGTCGATGCGCTGCTTGAGTTCTTCTACGGTGATGGTATCCATATTGATCAGTAGTTTAAAGTGTCTGCCAAAGGGCGTTCGGTTCCGATCCAGATATCGATCAACTGACCGGGTCTGATCTTTACCGGCAATCCATCTTCGTCAAGACGAGTGGGACTCTGGCGATAGATATATCCCGATAACGTATCGCGCAGCCCCGCATCCAATACGATGGCCCCAAAACCCAGACGGCTACTATCCAATATCAATTTTGCGGCAGCGTAGTCAAGACCGATCAACCCGGGAACGCCGATGGGCTGATCACCAATTCCATCGCCGAGCACCAGTGTTATCAAACTTCCCTTTCGAATTCGGGTTCCGGCCGTAATTTTTGAGCCATTGTAGCGCTGTTCCAAGACGGCATTGCGGGCAAAGTCGGGACGAAACAAGGTGTCTCCCACCTTCAGGTCCATGGTAGCCAACACCACTTCGGCATTGCGAAAACTATACCCGATCAGATTGGGCATCTCGACTAGCGGAGGATCGACACTGCGAACGATCAACAATATTGTACGGTTCGATTTGACCACCTCATCGGCATCCGGTATTTGCTTGATAATCTGTAACGGAGGCATGGTGTCGATGTAAAGGGAATCCTGTATCTCGTATTCGAATCCGGACTTTTCCAAAAGCACCTTGGCCTCTTCGAAACTCTTTCCGGTCAAATTCGGTACGGTGGCGGCATTGCCATGACCAGTCACCCATCCCAATGAAAACAAGAACAACCCGAACAGCAGCAGCGCAAGCAGCATGGCTGCCAGTACGTTTACCCACAAGGGCCGTTTTGTTATAAAATCGAACATGGCGTTCGGCTATTGAGAAGAATTAGAAGATAAACAATCCAATAAGAGGGTCTTATACAGCGAACTGAGGGTCCACCCCTTACTGCGTACCTGCTGTGGAATAATACTAGCCTCGCTTTGCCCTGGAATGGAGTTAAGCTCGAGCATGTAAGGCTGCTGTTCTTTTTCGTTATAGATAAAATCGATGCGAACAACGCCTTTGCAATTAAAGGCACGGTATACTTGTTGTGCAGCGACCCTGATCTTCTCGGCCATTCGCTCATCGATAGCTGCAGGAGTGGTCTCCGTAGATCTTCCCTTGTATTTGGCTTCAAAATCAAAGAAAGGCATGTCGACATCGGCTTTGACCTCGGTAATGGGTAATACGGTAAGTGTTTGACCGGTCTTAAAAACACCTACGGTAAATTCCCTTCCACTTACCATTTCTTCGACCAGCACCTGGTCGTCTTCTGCAAAGGCCTTGTCGAGTGCCTCGCGTAATGCCGCGCCCGGCTGCAAGACCTTGGACATCCCGATACTGGACCCACCGTTATTAGGTTTTACGAACAATGGAAAACGCAGTGCCGAGACCTGCTGCTCCTCCTCTTGAAGTTGGTCTTTGATCAACAGCACAGACTTTGCAACAGAGACACCGGCCGCTGCGGCCACCGCGGTGGCATAGCGCTTGTTGAAAGTCAGGGCCGAGGTGGTAGCATCGCAGCCGGTGTAGGGTATACCAAGCATATCAAAATACCCTTGCAACTTTCCGTCTTCGCCCGGAGTTCCGTGCAAAGCAATAAAGACAGCATCGAACGTAAGACGTTGCCCTGCGAGGGTCAGCGAAAAATCGTCTTTGCATACAGGGGTCCGTTGTTCCGACTCGTTGACGTAAAACCAACCTTCGCGGGTAATATCAATCCAATATACTTCGAAAAGATCCGTATCAAGATGTTGACGAATGGTAGTGGCGGTTCGATACGAAATGACCGATTCTCCGGAGTAGCCACCGGTGACCAGTGCTATTTTTTTCCTGTTCATGGGGGAGGTAAGAAGACTAAATGTGGAGCTTCTCTTTTTTCTCCATCAGTTGTTCTACGGTCTCTTTATACAGGTCATCGGGTACACAGCAATCGACCGGACAAACTGCCGCACACTGAGGCTCCTCATGAAAACCCTGACACTCGGTGCACTTGTTGGGTGTAATGTAGTACGTGTCGGATGCAATGGGGGCATTTTTTTCGCCGGCATCCACCACACTTCCGTCCATCAAGGTATAGGCCCCCTTTACAGTAGTTCCATCGGCAATGGCCCATTCCACACCGCCTTCATAGATTGCATTGTTCGGGCATTCGGGCTCGCAAGCACCGCAGTTGATACATTCTTCTGTAATCTTGATTGCCATAAATAGATGAATTAAAAGTTGACGACTACTTTTGCATTACAAATTTAACAGAGCGGCATGAATTTACCACAACGAATTTCTTTACTGACCCGGCTGGGAGATTACCTGCTGGCCAACGGACCTGCCTGGCAAGAGGCCAAGCTACGGGCCGGGCAGCAAAACGGCTGGTTTACCGAAGCCTTTATCGATCATGCCGTAACGCATATGGCCCGCCACTGGCTAACCCGCTCCGTGTTGGAGCAATGGGCCGCAGACGAAGGGCTTGGGCAGGGGCAAGAAGACCCCAAAACGGTAGGCGTGGTCATGGCCGGCAACATTCCGCTGGTGGGCTTTCATGACTGGCTTTCTGTTTTTATTAGCGGTCATCGGGCGCTGGTAAAACTATCGTCGAAAGATGCCGTCTTGCTGCCCCACCTGCTGGAGCAACTCAGTACTTGGGAACCTGCCTGTGCGTCACGAACCGTCATTGCCGACAGAATCAATGGTGCGAACGCTTATATTGCCACGGGCAGTAACAATTCTTCGCGTTACTTTTCTTACTATTTTGGAAAATACCCTCATCTTATTCGCAAGAACCGTACCGCCACGGCCTTGCTAACCGGGCAAGAGACCCCCGCAGTACTGGAAGCTTTGGCCGATGATGTTCACCTTTATTTTGGCATGGGATGCAGAAATGTCACCAAGTTGTATGTACCCGCCGGCTATGATTTTGTACCCCTGTTGCAGGCTTTTAAAAAATATGAATACCTCGGCGAGCATCATAAATACAAAAACAACTACGACTACCAGCTGGCCCTGCACATCCTTAACAAGCATTACTACATGACCAATGGAACGTTATTACTCGTCGAGCAGGAATCTATATTTTCGCCCATCAGTCAGCTCCACTACGAGTTTTATTCGAGCCAGACAGAGGCCTTTGCCAAGGCTGGCTCTCATCCCGAATTGCAGTGCCTGGTGGCAGCCGGTGCATTGCCCTTTGGCAGCAGCCAGCACCCGGCCATTAATGACTATGCCGACGGGGTCAATACGCTGACCTTTCTGAACAAAAAAATGTTAAACTGACACCCGACCCCTGCCGGGCCGACTGACAGTTTGTTATTTTGCAACACAAGGCATCTAATTTGCCCTAAGAATAAAAAATGTCGTTATGAAATGGAAACAACTTCTTCTGGTAATCGGTGTTAGCGCGATATCGGCAGTGAGCAGTGTTGGGTTGTACAATTACATGGCCCCCGGTCGCTCCGGTTCGGCATTTTATCAGTCTACCGATGGAAAAGCGCCGGTCAACTACGCCGGTTTTTTCGGTAATGCCGCCCCCGGTGCGGAGACCACCGACTTTACAAAGGCTGCCGGTGCAGCCGTACCCGCGGTCGTTCATATCAAGACCAAGACACCGGCCAAACGAATCACCAACCAATTACCCAACCGCAACCGCGGCGGAGGTATGTTCGACGATATGTTCGAACAGTTCTTTAATTTTCCGCAGGTTCAACCCGAGCAAAGAGCCTCAGGCAGCGGAGTGCTGATCAGCGACGATGGGTACATTGTTACCAATAACCATGTAATATCGGATGGCGGAAGCGGTATAGCCGAAGAAATTACGGTAACACTTAGCAATAAGAAAAATTACAAGGCCAAGGTGATCGGCAAAGACCCCAGCAGCGATATAGCCGTTCTAAAGATCGATGGCACCGGCTTTCCTTACCTAATCTATGGTAATTCAGACAATATCAAACTGGGACAGTGGGTGCTGGCCATAGGTTATCCGCTTACACTGGAGACCACCGTGACGGCCGGTATTATCAGTGCCAAGGGAAGATCAATCGGCATCAACGGAAGACAAAGTCAGACACCCATTGAGTCGTTTATACAAACGGACGCTGCCGTTAACCAAGGCAACAGCGGAGGTGCTCTGGTGACCACGGATGGACAACTGATCGGGATCAACTCAGCCATCTATGCTCCGACAGGTACCTATGCGGGATATTCTTTTGCCATTCCGGTAAACCTTGCCAAAAAGATCGTCAATGACCTTATAAAATTCGGAGATGTAAAACGTCCGTACCTGGGCATTATGTCTGACGGAAAGAACGTCAACTCTACCGATGGCGCCTATGTGGGCACTGTGGCCTCCGACGGGGCCGCAGCAAAAGCCGGTCTGAAAAAAGGGGATATCATAAAAAAAATAAACGATGTGCCGATCAGCTCTTGGAGCGAACTTCAGGGAACGGTCGCTTCGCTCAATGCAGGAGACAAGGTGAACATTCTCTATAAACGAGATGGGAAAGAGTTCAATACGACTGCTACCCTAAAGGCAGATCAGGGCACTTATCAAAATGTAGCTGCCAACAACCTGGGCGAACTGTTGGGGGCCGAACTAGAAGATGCCGATAAAAAAATGGCGCAACGCAATGACGCCAACGGTGGCATTCGGGTCAAGAAGATCAACAAGGGTGGTCCGCTAAGCCGCACAAGGATGCAAGAGGATTTTATAATCACCAGTATCAATGGCGTAGAAGTGTCATCGATCGAAGAACTGAGTCGAGCCATAGCGGGACTTCGCGGAGATAATTTAAGTCTCGAAGGATTTTACGATGGATACGAGGGACTGTATCGTTATCCGGTTACGCTAGCCCCCGAAGAAGAATAAAATTCGCGTCACGAAAAAATAGTGGTGAGCGCAAGAACCCGGTAGCCCGAAGGCACCGGGTTTTTTTATTTTTCGTACAGCAAAAATTCCCAAGGCTGCATCTCAAAACCACGGGTAGCGGTAAAATCATTGGCGGCTCCCGAAAAAGCGTTTTGATAGATCCCCTTTACCCGGTCATCGAGCAGGTCAAAATGAAGATCGGCCTTGTCAGAAAGATTTAACACGACCAATACTTCGCGATCGCCCTTTTTTCTTAAGTAACAAAATACATGGTCGTCGGCACTGGTCTTGATACGAACGGTCTGTACAGAGGGATCCCCGGCACCCAGCGCAGGATGCTCTCTTTTTAATCGTAGCAATTGCTGATAGAACCCGACCAATTCATTGGCATCAGAGCCTGGCACGAACTGATCTTTTTCGAAAAACGCAATTCGCTTTCTGTTACCGATCTCTTGTCCCGAATAGAGCAATGGAACGCCGTTCCAGGTCATACTAAAAACAGCCAGCGCCCTGGCCATCTTTCCATATTTCTCGTACTCGGTGCCGTTCCAACTGTTTTCGTCATGATTGGTCGTAAACCAAGAACGCAACGAGCTGTCTCCGATCTGGTCGTAACGCTGCAGAACCGAGAGCAATGAATCGATCGGCAAATGCTGCTGATAAAAATCTTTGGCACGGTGCATCCAGGTCCAGGTATAACTGGCATCAAAAACATCGCCATACGCAGGCTCGTCCAACTCATCGTACTCACCAAACCAGAACAAGGGCTTAACGGCATCGAGCTGCGGACGAGCCTCTTTCCAAAAATCAAGCGTTACCCAAAAGGCCAGATCGCATCTGAATCCATCAATATCAAATTCAGTGACCCAGTACTTCATGGCATCGATCATTGCCTTTCGCAGCTCCGGGTTGTCAAAATCCAATTCAATGATATCGTCCATGCCAGAGGCGATCTGAAAAGTACCGGTCGCCGTATCCTTCAAATAATAGTCGGGATGCTGTCTTGTCCACACATGGTCCCAACCGGTATGATTGGCCACCCAATCGATGATGACCTTAAACCCCATCTGGTGGGCCTGTTCTACCAGTTGCTTAAAATCTTGCGCGGTTCCAAATTCTTCGTTGATGGCCGTGTAATCCGAACAGGCATAGTAGCTTCCCAGCGATCCTTTGCGATGTTGCTTGGCAATGGGGGTAAGAGGCATAAACCAAAGCGTCTGTACCCCCAACGACTTTAAGCGGGGCAGTTCGAGGGCAAAGGCATTGAACGTACCCTCTTTGGTATATTGACGCAAGTTGACCTCGTAAATGGTAGTGTGGCGAACCCAAGAAGGGGCGGTATATGGTCCTTTCATAGAAGTAAGCAGGTCGTTATCGGAAGACTCGTTGCGGGGCATCAGTTTACAAGAACTGGCGATCAACAATGCGGCAAGTAACCATCCGACCGAACGCATAGGTTTTTTTTGAAAGATACGACATTGAATCGTTTACTCAGGCAACGCATGTCCCTATAAAGCACGGCCTGGCCTATCTTTGCCGTATGAAGAGCTTTGATGTACCCATCATTTACCGAAGCCCCCTGATCAGTGCGGTAAAACGCAAGCGCAAAGAGCAGGATAAATTAAAAAAGGATTTTGGGTGGAGATACGTTCAAACAAATAAACCCAAA
>CAZZLP010000069.1:0-7096 GCA_964654705.1 uncultured Chitinophaga sp. | reverse complement strand
CAAGGGGTACCCTCTTTTAGCATTTCTCTAACCCGGCTCTTTCTTCTTATTTTTGCGCCATGAAAAACCAGCCTCCTGATCAACTCTCGTACGACCTTTTTAAACAAGAGGTTATCAGGGACTTTCATACGGCTTGTCTAAGCCGGGAGATCAGCTTGCTGGGTCGCAAAGAGGTGCTGGGAGGAAAAGCCAAATTTGGCATTTTTGGAGACGGCAAAGAGGTGGCTCAGGTGGCCATGGCCAAGTTCTTTGCACCGGGTGATTTCAGAAGCGGGTATTACCGCGATCAAACCTTTGTACTGGCCACGGGGATGGGCACGCCCGAAGCGCTCTTCGCTCAATTGTATGCCGACCCCGATCTGGGCAGAGAGCCTTTTAGCGCTGGCCGGCAGATGAACAGTTTCTTTGCCACTCCTACTGTAGATGCTACCGGAGAATGGCTCGATCTGACCGCCATCAAAAATAGTTCGAGTGATATTGCCCCGACGGCCGGACAAATGCCACGCGCACTGGGGCTGGCACATGCTTCTCGGTTGTTTCGTAACGTAAGCGAGTTACATACGTTCACGCATTTATCGCATAAAGGAAACGAAGTTTGTTTTGCTACCATCGGTGATGCCTCTACTAGTGAAGGGCATTTTTGGGAAACCATCAATGCCGCCACCGTATTGCAGGTGCCCCTTGCGGTATTTGTATGGGATGACGGGTATGGTATCTCGGTTCCCAAACAGTATCAAACAGCGAAAGGATCCATCTCTGCCGCCCTGCAGGGCATGGAGCGAAGCGAGCGCGAGAGCGGTTTGCAGATCTACCGAGTAAAGGGATGGGACTATGCCGGTATGTGCGAAGTTTTCGAAGAAGGTATCGCACTAGCCCGCGAGCAACATGTACCCGTGTTGTTCCATGTCGAGGAACTGACACAACCGCAGGGGCACTCTACCTCCGGAAGCCACGAGCGTTATAAATCTTCGGACAGACTTTCCTGGGAAAAACAATGGGATGGCATAGTTAAAATGAAGGAGTGGTTGCTCGAAAACGGACTGGCCACCCAGCTTGAATTAGACGAGATCCAAACTCAGGCAAAAGAGCAGGCAAAACAGAGTCGTGATACCGCCTGGCGACAATACCTGCAACCGGTAAAAGAACAAGTAGCCCGCGCCGTCGAAGTTATTTCGGCACTGGCCCAGGCCATTCCCGAAAAAGCAAGCGTACTGCAAAGCCTGTGCGTCGAACTGCAAGCGACCCGCGATCCGCTTCGCAGAGAGGTAATGAAGGCGCTTCATCTATCTATCGACATAGCGGGCAATAACGAGGGGGTTTTTGCTGTAAGGGATTATTACAACGATCTGTTGCAAGAGAACCAGCGGCTCTATAACTCTTACCTGCACGACCAGGGGCCTAAAAGTGCTTTGCTTGTTTCTTCGGTGGCGCCGGTCTATGCTAACGATGCTCCTGTTCTCAACGGGTTTGAGATCATCAATAAATATTTTGATCTCCAATTTGCTTCTAACCCCAAACTAGTGGCCTTTGGTGAAGACCTGGGGCAGATCGGCGATGTCAACCAGGGGTTCAGCGGGCTCCAAGAAAAATATGGAAGGGAGCGCATCTTTGATACGGGTATTCGCGAGCTCACCATTATGGGAAGCGGCATCGGGATGGCCCTTCGGGGGCTTCGTCCCATTGCTGAGATACAGTATCTCGATTATTTACTCTATGGGCTGCAACCACTCAGCGATGATGTGGCCACCTTGCATTACCGCACGGCCGGTCGGCAGAGTTGTCCGCTCATCGTTCGTACCCGCGGGCATCGTCTGGAGGGTATTTGGCACAGCGGTTCCCCTATGGGAATGATCATTAATTCACTGCGAGGCATGTACGTTTGCGTACCACGTAACCTGACACAGGCGGCGGGTATGTACAATACCTTATTGCAGAGCAACGATCCCGGTCTTGTCATTGAGTGTTTGAACGGTTATCGTTTAAAAGAAAAATTACCTTCCAACCTCGACACCTTTACCGTCGCGCTAGGGGTACCAGAGGTCATTCACCCGGGCAGCGATGTCACTATCGTGTCGTACGGGTCTACCTTACGTATCATTGCAGAGGCGGTTCAACTGCTCGAGCAAGTTGGCATCAGCTGCGAGCTGATCGATGTACAAACCCTGATTCCTTTCGACCGGTATCATCATATACTTGCCTCTCTAAAAAAGACCAATCGTATTGTATTTATCGATGAGGACGTTCCCGGTGGTGCCGCTGCTTACATGTACAATAAAGTAATGGAAGAACAAGGTGGTTATCGTTATCTCGATGTGGCGCCCCGTACCATTACGGCCAAGGCGCATCGCCCAGCTTATGGAAGCGATGGCGATTATTTCAGTAAGCCCAATGCAGAGGAGATCGAACGTGTCATCAAAGAAATGATGGCGGAGTAGCGCGTAGTACTCAACAAGTTTTTTAGATCGCTTTTTTGCCGGTGTTGGCCCTTTAACGTTGCGATCGCGTCTATCCCATATTGTGAAAGACTTTCTGTACGTCTTCGTCTTGCTCTAATTTTTCGATCAGCTTACTGACCTCTTCGGCCTGTTCGTCTGTTACCGGTACCGTGGTAGAAGGGATCCACTCCAGCTCTGCACTCAGGGGCGTGATGGACCTGTCTTCGAAAGCTTTTTGCATATTACCGAAATCGGTGAACCCGCAGCGGGCTACCAGTATCTCTTCGCCGTTCTCTCCGGTGCTCTCGCCCAATTCTTCGAGCCCTGCATCGATCAGTTCCAATTCGAGCGACTCGGGATCGATCCCTTCGGGTTTTAATTTGAACACGCCCATCTTCTTAAATTGAAAAGCCACGCTGCCGCTGTTGCCAAGGGCGCCACCCCCTTTGTTGAAATGTGATTTTACATTAGCAACGGTGCGAACATGGTTGTCTGTGGCTGTCTCTACCAAAAGAGCCACGCCGTGCGGTCCGTATCCTTCGTATAAGATCTCGTCATAGTTGGCCATCTCTTTTCCAAGCGCTCTTTTGATGGCGGCTTCTACCCGGTCTTTGGGCATATTGACCGACTTTGCATTTTGAATGCATCTTCTGAGCGCAGGATTGGTGTTGGGGTCGGTACCTCCGGCCTTAACGGCAATGACGATCTCTTTTCCTATACGCGTGAACTGTTTGGCCATGCGATCCCAGCGGGCGAACATGGTCGATTTTCTGACTTCAAATATGCGTCCCATATGGTAGGGGTTAAAGGTTGCAAAAATACGGCAATGCCTTAAAAGAAAAACCGCCTCTCAGAGACGGTTTTCTATTTGAGGTGGTTTTGCATAACGAGTCATTTGTCCAACGGGCGTTATGCGGACTTTTTGGTTTATGAGGATGATCTCAGCTTGCTTCTGTGCCGGCTGTACGTAAAATAGATCACCAGCCCTATCGCCATCCAAAGCATGGCCACTTTCAGGGTTTGTTGATCTAGACCGGCGATCATGGCCAGACAGATCAATGCACCGAGGGTAGAGACCAGTGGCACAAGCGGTGTCCTGAAAGGTCTTTCGATATGGGGAGACTTGACACGCAAGATCCAAACGCCGATGCTTACAAGCACAAAGGCAAAAAGCGTACCAAAACTGGTCAGGTCTCCGGCCACATGCCCGGGTACAAAGGCCGCAAAAGCGCCCACGAAAACGAACAAGATCCAGTTGGCCTTGTAGGGGGTTTTGAATTTTTTATGCAGCTCGCCAAAGGCGCTGGGTATAAGCCCGTCATTGCTCATGGTGTAGAAGATACGGCTTTGACCCATTAGCATCACCAAGATCACCGAAGAGAAGCCTGCCAATATTGCAACGGTCACTGCATCGGCCAACCATTGGTATTCTTTCATGTAAGTGCTGATCGCATAGGCCACCGAGGCCTCTCTTCCTTTTTCAGGATCCACAAAATCGGTCCAAGGGGCCACACCCGTCAACACATGGCCGAATAAGATGTACAATATGGTACATACCACCAGCGATCCCATAATGCCAATGGGCATGTCTCGTTTTGGGTTTTTTGCTTCTTGCGCGGCTGTACTAACCGCATCAAATCCAATAAAAGCAAAAAATACAATGGCGGCTCCGCCCAGTACACCACCCCAGCCATGTTTATTCCAGCCACTATAATCAGCGATCACCTTTCCGGCCTGATCGGTAACGGCAGCGGTCCCTTCAGGAATAAGATAGGGGGTATGATTTTCGGGGCGTATGTATTGCCAGCCGATCGCAATAAACAAGATCACGATGGCCACTTTTACAAACACGATGATCGCGTTAACGATGGCTGACTCTTGTGTTCCCTTTATGAGTAATAGGGTAAGTGCCAATAAAATGATGAGTGCAGGCGCATTCATGACACCTTGGTGTAAAACACCTGATGAGTCGGTAAAGCTTTCGAACGGAGAGTGGCACCATTCATACGGCACGGCCCCGCCCAGTAGTTTGTTCAGGTACTCACTCCAGGCAATGGCCACGGTAGCGGCTCCCAATGCATATTCCATAATCAGCGCCCAACCAATGATCCAGGCAATCAATTCTCCCATGGTTACATACGAGTAGGCGTATGCACTTCCCGCAATGGGGATCATAGAGGCAAACTCGGCATAACAAAGACCGGCAAAGGCACAGCCAATGGCGGCAATAACGAACGATAGGGTTACGGCTGGTCCGGCGGCCTGGCCGGCGGCTGCGGCGGTGCGAACGAACAGACCGGCACCAATAATGGCCCCAATACCCAGGGCGATCAGATTACCGGCGCCCAATGTTCTTTTAAGACCTTTCTCACTGTCGGCCGCCTGTGCCAGGATCTGGTCCAGGGGCTTTTTTGCAAATAAGCTCATGCGTTGGTTTTTAGGAATCTCTAAGATAGTGATTGATCCTAAAACCGCTTACTTTTTTGTAACGGACTTTCCGCTACCCAGTGCCAGGTAGTAAACAGGAATGCCCAGCAGCACAATAATGAGGCCAGGCCAGGTATATTCGGGTTTATAGAAAATCAGCAGCACACAAAAGGCGGCTCCCAGCAGCATGTACAAGGCAGGTAAAAAAGGATAGCCGAAGGCGCGATAAGGGCGGTGTAGTTCGGGTCTTTTTTTACGTAAAATAAAAATACCGGCAATGGTCAGCATATAGAAAAGCACGACTACGAAAGAGATCATATCCAGCAGTTGTCCATAACGCCCACTCAGACTCCAGATCGCTGCCACTAGGCACTGCAACCACAGGGCGGTCTGGGGCACGGCTTGTTGATTTAACAACCCTGCCTTTTTAAAAAATAGCCCGTCTTTGGCCATGGTATAGTACACACGGGCACCTGCCATAATCAGTCCATTATTACATCCGAACGTCGCTACCATAATCAGCACGGCGATCAAGACAGTGCCGAAAGAGGGAAAGATACTGTTGGCAGCAGCCACGGCCACTCTGTCATCGGTAGGAAATGCCAGCTGGTCGAGCGGCAGTACCTGCAAGTACATCAAGTTGGCCGCCACATAGATGAGTGTAACAACGAGTGTTCCCAATAAAAGACTCAGGCCGATGTTACGCTGCGGATTTTTCATTTCTCCCGCAATAAAAGTCACATTATTCCAGGCATCCGAACTAAAGATCGATCCCACCATAGAAGCAGCAATGGCTCCCATCAGTGCGGCTCCTGAGATTGGTAACCACGTACCGGGTACCAAGACCCCCGCTTCGTTTTTGATACCCGCATTTTGAAGGGCAGTGAATCCGGTAGACCAATTGGCAGACCAATAACTTTCTTTGGTCAGCAAAAAACCAAATACGATCAGCCCGAATAGGGCAAGCAGTTTGGCGCTGGTAAAAAGGGTCTGGATAAACTTGCCTTCCTTGACCCCTCTCGAATTGATATAGGTCAAAAGGATAATAATAAAAATAGCTACCAGTTGCCCGGCGTATATTTTTAAAAATCCAAGATCGTAAAGAAGATGATTGTTGCCCAGCTCCGGTACCAAATAGGCCAAAAATTTTGAAAAGGCCACGCCCACAGCGGCAATAGTCGCAGTTTGAATTACAGCAAAGAAACTCCATCCGTACAAAAAGGCCATGAGTGGATTATAGGCCTCTTTCAGATATACATATTGACCGCCGGCTTTCGGAAACATGCCGCTGAGCTCTCCATAACTTACCGCGGCCGTTATGGTCATAAATCCTGTCAATACCCAAACGGCAATCAACCACCCGGCACTGCCTACGTTACGCAAGATATCTGCGCTTACAATAAAGATGCCCGATCCGATCATAGATCCTGCTACGATCATGGTTCCGTCCAAAAGACTCAACGTGGGCTTAAAAGAGGGAGTTTGCTCCGGCATGGCAAAAGGTTTGGTCAAAAAAGAAAGTTACAGTATTTACGGCATACGGGAATGCAATATAAAGGCATTCTAAAATTTTTTGAATGCCGGAATTTTACCGATTTTCGGTACGCCTAATCTATAAGCCCCCTGTCATGAAAAAAACGAATCGTCTTACCACCTATATCCTGTTATCGATGCTGGCAGGGGTTATTGCAGGATACCTGGTGCACGTTAATGCCGGTCCCGCCTTTATCAAGGAATTTTCTACCGATATAAAATTATTAGGTAAGGTATTTATCCGGATGGTGCAAATGATCATTGCACCACTGGTCTTCTCTACGTTGGTCGTAGGCATTGCCAAGCTGGGTAATTTATCGGCGGTCGGAAGGGTCGGTGGTAAATCGATGCTGTGGTTTATTACCGCCTCGCTTGTATCGCTGAGCATAGGTTTGTTGCTTGTCAATATATTTCAGCCAGGCCATTCTATTAATCTC
Source organism: uncultured Chitinophaga sp. (assembly GCA_964654705.1). Classification (GTDB taxonomy): domain Bacteria; phylum Bacteroidota; class Bacteroidia; order Chitinophagales; family Chitinophagaceae; genus JJ008. The sequence continues at coordinate 264 of CAZZLP010000069.1, read as the reverse complement.
TCACAGGCCGATACCGAAGGGGTCAAGGACTTGATGACCAAAAAGCAGGAGTTCTCGCTCGAGAAATTCGTGGAGCATATTATACCGCGTAGTGTAATAGAGGCAATGGCCACCAACGAAGTATTGCAACTGGTCGTGTTCTCCGTATTTTTTGGGGTGGCTACTACGGCGATCGGCGAACAAGCCAAACCCGTTATCAAGGCACTCGATGCGGTATCGCACATCATCTTAAAAATGGTCGGTTATGTAATGAACATTGCGCCT
>CAZZLP010000068.1:0-7119 GCA_964654705.1 uncultured Chitinophaga sp. | reverse complement strand
TTGCAATCCCCTTCTATAAAAGACTCGAATGTATAGATAGGATTGAGCTGCGGGTCTATCTGCATCTTCTTGAGACCCGGAATAACAAAAGGATTCTTGACGGGATTGTTGATCACCAAGGGAAAATCCATTTCGTTGTTAGAAAAAGATTTGAACCCTTGCCCGCTCACATCCATGGTAACGGGCTTACTGCGGCTGTTGCCGCTGTCGACCATAATGCGGTATTCGAGTCGGGCCTCTTTGCCCAATTCTCTTTTGAGGGTCTTTGCCAAGAGGTTCACATAGTGTTCTTCGAGGTATTCGAAGAAGAACTGGCTGGGCACCTGTATCACCAACACGTTTGCTTTGAGCGAAACGGGGGTGATGGGTTCGAACCAGGTTTTAAAATGTTGCCACTCGACTATGTCTTTTATGATTTTTAAACAATTGCCCCAAACTTTTTCTGCGTTCTTGTCCATCGCTCGCAATGCAGTTTATCGTGATTTAACGGTAGTTATTAACAGCCCTGCGCACATCTTTTTCACTTTTTCACATTTGTCAATAAAAAAACTTGCGCAGGAAGGCGAATATCATTAATCCGCACCAAACAAAAAAAAATTAACCGACAGATTTTGATGAAATCAAGATTTTTTCTGTTTTTAAAATTTTTTGGCTAGAAAATTTGGAAACTTCAAAATCGATCCTACCCAATAAAATTCCTGCAAAACCGACCTGATTGACCAATACCTCCCTGCCCTTATTCTTGGTATATATAAGGGGTTTGTCCAAGAAAGTATGGGTATGTCCTCCGATAATTAGGTCTATCTCTTCGGATTGTTTGGCCAAATCCTCATCACTGACCTTACGCTCTGTGGGATAGCGGTTTCCGAGATGAGAAAGACAGATCACCAGATCGCAGTGCTCCTTTTTTCTCAGGTAAAAAGCCACTTTATTGGCTTCGGCAATGGGATCCAAATACGTGATAGACCCGAAAAGTTGATCGGGTATCAACCCCTTACCTTCTATGCCTACACCCAGCACCCCGATCTTTAGCGGTCCTCTGCTAAAAAGCTGATAGGGCTTTACGTTACCCTCTAAGGGAGTAGCAGTTACGTCATAGTTACAGACCAACATCGGAAAGCGGGCATGCAAGCGTAATTGCGTGGCAAGGTTCTCCATGCCGGCATCAAAATCATGATTGCCAATGGTGGTGGCATCATAGCCCATGTAAGACATGGCCTTGATCTCTGGTTCTCCCTTGTAAAAATTAAAATAAGGAGTGCCCTGAAAGATATCGCCGGCATCTAACAAGAGAACATAAGGCTCTTCGGCTCTAATTTGTTTAATGATTTGAGCTCTTTTTGCCACACCTCCTAAACCTTGATTGCGACTGCCGTCCATGGGAAACGGATCGAGGCGGCTGTGGGTATCATTGGTGTGCAAAATTACCAGCCTGTAAGGCGCGGCATCGGCCATTGCCTCTCCCCAAAGAGGAGCAGAGAGCACGCCGCCCGCCAGCAGGGCGGATTGTCGCAGAAAGTTTTTTCTATTGAGCATTGCTGACTCGTTTTTCTAGTACGGCCCCTACAAAGCCTTGTTGTCGGGTCTGAAAAGAAACATAATCGATAAGTGCTTTGCGGGCGAGGTAGCCGGTACTAAGTTGGGGCAAAGGTTTGAGCATCTCGGCATTGTCTCCGCCCGATGCCACAAAATCGGAATTGAGTATCCAATACCTGGCTTGCAGGTCAAGGGGCTTTTCTCCTATCATAATATCTATGGCCTTTTTTTCTTTGATAATGTAGCGAAGTCCTGCCACGGGCCAGCCGCCCCGTGCCGCAATCAGATTTAAGAACGACTGCAGCTGCACGCCGCTTAGTTCTTGCAGCACTAAGACATTGTCAAAGGGCATCAACTCAAAAATTTTTCCAAGGGTCAGTGGGCCAGCCGGTAGTTGGTTTAAACGAATTCCACCGTAATTGACAAAGGCCGCATGGATGGGTCTATTGAATTGCAAGGCCCCCATGGTCAAATACGCATCGGCCATAAAATTACCAAGCGTACCCTCGGGCTGTTCTTTTTCGAGTGAGGTCCGTAAGGTGCCGATTACAAGACCCATCCTTTTTTCAACGCTGTCCCCATAGGGCTTGATCATAAAAAATAAGGCTGAGTCGGGAGCCAGTTCGCTTGTAATTCGTTGGGTTGCGTAGTGGGCTTGCTGAGCAACATAAACAGTATGACAGGCCGGGACTATGCCGATCAGCAGCCATAAAGAAAGGGTTTGCAAAAAAGGGAGTCGGTTCATACTACAACCCGAGTAAGTTATCCATTTTTAACGGGTAAAACCGCATCTTTGTATACGTTTTTCAGGATAAATACCTGACCTCATGCAAAAAAAATTTGCCCTCCGGCTTTCACCGGCCGAGGCAGCCGATCAAAAGGCCATTACCGACCTCATCGCTGCGACGGCTGGGGTAACCGCAGCAAGCATCAGCGGATTTTATCCGACCAAACAATCCATCGATGCCAGAGGAAGGCAGGCTTGGGTCAACCTTTCGGTGCAGGCCTTTATTAACGAGCCTTTTTGCAGCCGGCCGTTTAGCAAGATCGATTTCAGGTCACTTTCCGAAAAGGCCCCCCGTGTGGTAATTATCGGGGCCGGCCCCGCCGGACTCTTTGCCGCACTGCGTTTGATCGAAAAGGGCATCAAGCCCATCGTACTCGAAAGAGGAAAAGAGGTCAGGGCCCGCCGCCGCGACCTGGCCCGGCTAAATAAAGAGGGCGTGGTCGATCAAGACAGCAACTACTGTTTTGGAGAAGGCGGCGCAGGTACTTACAGTGACGGCAAGCTGTATACCCGCAGTAACAAAAGAGGCGATGTAGACCGCATCTTACAATTGTTCGTTCAGTTCGGTGCCGACGAAAATATATTGTACCGATCGCATCCGCATATCGGCACCAACAAATTGCCGGGTATTATTACCGCTATGCGCGAGCACATCTTGCAATGCGGAGGCGAGATTCATTTTGAGCAACGAGTCACCGATCTTGTCATTACCGAAAACCGGCTGCGGGCCGTTCTGACAAAGACTGGAGATCGTTTTGAGGGGTCGGCCTTTATACTGGCTACCGGACACTCGGCCCGCGATATATTTTTTTTGCTGCACCGCTACGGAATTTTGATCGAGGCAAAACCCTTTGCGATGGGGGTGCGGGTCGAACATCCGCAAGCGCTGATCGACCGGTCGCAATATCACTGCGATACACGAAGTGAGTGGCTGCCCCCTGCCGCTTATAGCTGGGTACAGCAAGTACAAGAAAAAGGCGTTTTTTCTTTTTGCATGTGTCCCGGCGGCATCATTGCCCCGGCTTCAACGGCCCCGGGCGAGTTAGTGGTCAACGGATGGAGCCCCTCGAAAAGAAACAACCCCTATGCCAATAGCGGTATTGTGGTGGCCGTCGATCAAAGCGACCTCGTACCAAGCGAATCGAAAAAAGCAAGATCGAAATATCCAAACCCCGCAGACCCTCTGTCGCTGTTGCAGTTTCAGCAATACGTAGAACAAAAAGCATTTGCGGCGGGAGGCGGCTCGCTGGTAGCCCCTGCTCTTCGTCTGACCGATTTTTGCGAGCGAAAACTTTCGGTATCCCTGCCCGCCAGCTCGTACCTGCCGGGGTTACGAGCGGCTCCGCTCCAAGAAGTATTACCTGATTTTATTTTTACGAGGCTGCAGCAAGCCTTCAAAGAGCAGGGAAAAAAGATAAAGGGGTATTACACACAAGATGCCGTGGTGGTTGCCACCGAATCGCGCACCTCATCGCCGGTGCGCATACCCCGCGATCCGGAGAAATTTCATCACCCACAACTGACCGCACTTTTTCCTTGCGGAGAAGGTGCCGGTTATGCAGGAGGCATCGTTAGTGCTGCCATGGATGGCGAAAGAGTGGCCGATGCGGTGGCATCGGTGCTGGCAGGTGGTAAGGGCGTTCAATCGCTGGTGTAAATTAACCCAACGCCATCTTGCAAATTATTAATATTGCGAATTGAATCAAGACTATGGCCACCATCCTTTCTCTGCAAAACCTGAAAAAATATTTTGAATCGCAAAAAGCCGTCGATGACATTAGTCTTTCCATAGAGGAGGGACAGATCTTTGGGCTGCTCGGTCCTAACGGAGCGGGCAAGACCACATTGATCCGGATGATTACCGGCATCTTTTATCCCGATCAGGGCGATATTATTTTTCGGGGAAAGAAATTCGACCCCATCCAAGACGTGGGGCAGATCGGCTACATGCCCGAAGAGAGAGGACTGTACAAAAAAATGAAGGTCGGCGAACAGGCGCTTTACCTGGCGCAACTGAAAGGACTCTCGCACCGCGAGGCCAAAGAAAAGATTGGTGTGTGGTTCGCACGATTCGGCATGGAGAGCTGGTGGAATAAAAAAGTAGAGGACCTCTCGAAGGGAATGGGGCAAAAACTACAATTCGTAACCACGGTGCTGCACGATCCAAAGCTGATCATTTTGGATGAGCCCTTTAGCGGGCTCGATCCGGTCAATAGCAACCTGATCAAAGACGAGATCTATCGTCTGGCAGGCCAAGGGGCGACCATCATCTTTAGCACACACCGCATGGAGCAGGTCGAAGAGATCTGCGATCACATTGCACTGGTCAACCGCGGTAAAAAAATCTTGGATGGAACGGTGAGCGCCGTAAAAGAACAGTACAAAGAGAATTTATTCTTGATAGAGACCGAGGGGCATGCTCCCCTTTCGAGTACGGCCCTGCCCTTTACGGTGGTCGATCAAACTTCTTCGAAGTTATACATTCAACTCGGCGAGGGGCAGTCGCGCAACCAGGCACTGCGTTATTTGCTCGATCAGCAAATAGATATTGTTTCTTTTAAAGAGATACTGCCTTCGCTTAACGACATTTTTATTAAACTGGTAGAGGGTACTCCGGTGAGCCGCTCCTTCGAAACGAAAAAAGATCAGCCATGAACAAGACTTGGATCATCATTAAAAGAGAGTACCTAACAAGGGTACAGAAAAAAACCTTTATCATCGCCACCCTGTTGCTGCCGGTATTGTATGTCGGGCTGATCTTCGGTATGGGCTTTATTGCAGAGAAAAGTCGTGAGACTCTTTCGATCGCCGTGATCGACTCATCGGGTTACTTCAGCGCTCCTATTCTTGAAAAACAAAATCAACTCGACCCCAGCTCGACCCTTACGCTGGTCAATGGCCTTAGCCAGAAGCAGCTTAACGAACAAGAGGGCGGTTACGAGGGTTATCTGGTAATTCCCGCCATCGATTGGAGAAAGGGGTTGGACAGTCTGCCACTCAACACCTACAAATCGTACGGCAATGCCACCACGGCGGCCGTAGAGGCCAAGCTCAATCGGATCTGGAGCGAAGTAGTCAACGACAGTCTGCAAATAGATTTGGGCAAACAAATGATCTTGTCGCAGAGTCGTATTGGCATCAAGGCAAAGAACATCATCGATGAAAGATCCGATAGTAATACGGCCGAAGGCATCGGTTACGTAGCAGGATTTCTGATGTACTTTATATTATTGGTCTACGGATCGCAGGTAATGATGGGGGTCATGGAAGAGAAGACCAACCGGATCGCAGAAGTGATCGTGTCTTCGGTTCGTCCCTTTCAGATGATGCTAGGCAAGATCATTGGCATCGGAGCCGTGGCCTTAACCCAATTTTTATTGTGGATCGTCTTTATACTGGTGGCTTACAACGTGGCCAAAGAGGCCGGTACGCAAATGGGCGCTGCCGAGATGGTCGGCAACATGCAAAGGCTATTTACCAATGTCAATATTCCTCTTATCTTGTTTTGTTTTGGTTTTTATTTTCTGGCTGGCTTTTTCTTTTATGCTTCCTTATACGGAGCCATCGGCAGTGCCGTTAACGAAGATATCCGCGAAGCGCAATCCCTTAGTTTTCCCATTACCATGCTGGTGGTTATCTCGATTGCCATGATGACGGCGACCATCGCCAACCCTTCGGGCCCTGTGGCGGTTTGGGGCAGTTTGATTCCCTTTTCGTCGCCGATCGTAATGATGGCGCGCATTCCCTACGGGGTACCGGGCACCGTACCCTGGTGGCAACTGATTGCATCGATGGTGCTACTGGTGCTGAGCTTTCTGGCCATGGTGTGGCTGGCTGGAAAGATCTATCGTACCGGTATTTTGATGTACGGAAAGAAGGTCACCTGGGGAGAGATGCTCAAATGGATCATCCAAAAAAATTAAGGATACAACAACGATGCCGCAGGCTCAAGATCTTGCTTGCAACGGATCGTTTAACGCCTGCTGAAACTCGTTCCAAGTATTACTTACAATGGTAGCGGCAGGCAATATATCGCGCAGCAGTGCGCTTACCTGACCGATCTCGAGTTCGCCTTGCACCATATCACCTTCGAACATGCCTTTTTTGGCGCGACCTCTTCCCAGTAGTTGCTGCAAGGTTTCGACATCGGCACCCGAGGCCTCGGCCGCTTGCACCTGCCGGGCAAAATCATTATTGAGCAAACGAACAGGGGTCAGTCTTTTTAGACTGAGGTGCGTGTCTCCCTCTTGTGAGGCAATCACTTTTTCTTTGAACAACGGATGCGAAGAAGCTTCTTCGCATGCCACAAACCGAGACCCCATCTGTACCCCTTCTGCACCCAGCACCATGGTGGCCAGCATTTGCTTTCCGTTGGCAATACCACCGGCCGCGATAACAGGAATGGATACGGCGGCTACCACGGCAGGCACCAGTACCAGGGTGGTGGTTTCTTCTTTTCCGTTATGACCCCCGGCCTCAAAACCTTCTGCGACCACGGCATCACAGCCGGCCGCTTCGGCCTTGCGTGCAAACTTGGCAGAGCTGACCACATGGACCACCACTATACCGGCTGCTTTTAATCTGGGTGTCCATAGCCCCGGATTACCGGCCGAGGTAAAAACAATAGGAACCTTTTCTTCTATGATCGTGTCGATGTGCTGACCGATATCCGGATACAGCAATGGTAAATTGACGGCAAAAGGATGCGTAGTGGCCTGTTTACATTTTTTGATATGCTCGCGCAAGACATCGGGATACATAGAGCCCGCGCCGATCATCCCCAGCCCGCCGCTGTT
>CAZZLP010000067.1:0-7193 GCA_964654705.1 uncultured Chitinophaga sp. | reverse complement strand
ATACCAAAAGCGAGCTTTGGTCCGTTAAAAAAAAGAAAAAATCATCTTTGTTAAAATTGCCGGGTTCACTAATTTTGCACCAAGTGCGTTCAACACGAAAATCATATCGATCCTTGCTGACGTCGCGGGCAATAGCCTTAGCGCTGTTGCTATGCTTGGGCGTTGCCGCCTATGCAACTTTGGGCGATGGTAAAAAAAGACAATCATCTGCCACGCGCAAACTACTTAGCGGCAGAACACTTGGTTTTGACGGAACGCTCTCGCTCCGCTCCGGTTATAATTTTCGCGGTAATACCGTATTGGCTCCCGAACAACAACGCGTTATTCGTTTAAATACCGATGTGACCATGCAGGTGGGAAAAAATACTTTTACATTCCCGCTTCGTAAAAATGTCTTTGTCGACAAGGTAAAGATCGAATTTGGCAATCGCTCACTTCGTACTCCCTAACGCTTGCTTCGCACTCCCTGAAGCTCGATCCGCATTTCCTTAATTTCGATTCGCATTCCCTGATCGTTCGAACACTATTCTCTAATTTTCTTACGGCGTCTCCAGTAATCGATATCCGGATGCAGGAATATCAAAGAGTAATTGTGGCACAGGATTCAAAAGGATCTTGTCGATCTCGTAGCGAACCTTGGTCTCTCCCGATAAAGTTTCGAAAGAAAGGATCAAACCCGGCACCAACCCCGCCATCGGAAGAAACTCCTTATTGAGCGGATTCAGCTCTTTGGTAAACCAGATCGTAAAAGTGGTCGAGTCATCGATCGTGGCCAGCGCCTTATTACAGAGATAACCGGCCAACCGAAGGGTATCGAGCGAAAAACGAAGGGTCGCTTGCCGGTATTTCTTATTGGACTCTTCCCATTGGGGTAAGCTCAGTCGGGTCATGTATCGCTGATTGCCATACTCCTTGAGTAGCACGACCTGAGCTGTTTTACTTAAGTAAAGGGTCGACTGCTTACCGGCCGAAGTAATCAGATCTGTCCTGCTGTTGGTGCCCTTGAGGTAACAAGTGCTGATGGCCGCATCGGCATCGTGCAAAGATCGAGCGACGGCGTCGGTATCATCGACGACTATCTTATAGACCAGTGTGGCCTCGGTTAGTCTTCGCTGGGCTTGTGCGGTAAAAAGACAGCAAAAAAAGATCAATCCACCAACAAGCATTTTTCTTTCGATCACGACAGATGCATTAAGAACAGTAATTTACTGCAATTATTTTCTGTCTTTCAAACTTTTTTGCTGCGCCTGCATCTGTTCCAGTTTCTCTTGCCATTTAGACTTGGTCTTCGGCTTTTTTCTGTTCTCCTGTATCTGAGCCAGTATCTTATCGTGGTCTATGATGTATTGCTGAATAACAAATTGCATGGCCAGCGTAATCAGGTTAGAGACGGTATAGTACCACGTAAGGGCAGAAGGAAGATTATTAAAGAAGAACAGCATAAAGAAAGGAAAGATATAGGGCATGTACTTCATGACCGGATTACTTTGGTCAGGACTCATGCTCATGCTGTATACCGAAATAAGTAAACTGGTTAGCGTGGCTAACAGATTAAAGACGCTCAAGTGATCGCCGAACAGCGGAATGTGAAACCCAAATCGGATCGGCGCGTCATAAGCAGAAAGGTCGGCCGACCATAAGAACGAAGCACCCCTAAGACTAATCTCTGCGTTAAAGAAACTGAATAGTGCAAAGAAGATCGGTATCTGTAGTAGCCCCGGTATACAACCTCCCAACGGATTGACCCCGGCCTCGCGAAACAGTTTCATTTGTTCCATGCTGATGGCTTGCTGATCGTCTCCGAACTTTTCTTTAAGCTTGCTGATCTCGGGGCGCAGCGCCTTCATCTTGGCCCCGCTCAAATAGCTGGTGTAGGTCAAAGGCGAAGTAACCAGACGAATAAACAGCGTGAGCAAGGCAATAGCCAATCCGAGATTGGCGCCGCTCAGACCCCGCATAAAATCAAAAATGGGAACAATGATATACTTGTTAATGGGGCGCACAAAAGAATAGACTCCCTGGCCCAGGTTGACCGCGCGATCAAATCCATAGGGGGTATTCTTTAGCAGGTGATAGTCAGAGGGGCCATAATACAGATTCAGGTCGGCACGCGCCGTACCCGATGCAGGCAGTTGCAACTTTAGAGCGGCCGTGCTACGCACCACCACGCCGAGTGAGTCAGGCGGTAGCGTCCAGGAGAGTTGACCGGAGGTAAAGGGGTTTTTAGAGGCCAGGGCCGCAAAGAAAAAACGCTGTCGCAGGCCCACCCATGTGACCGGCTTTGAAAAAGGCACTTCGGTTCTGGTGCCGATGGTAAAGTAGTCGAACTCGCCGCCTTCTTCGAAACTTACCTGTGTATTTTGTTTTTCGTAGGCAACATCTTTCTCTTGTTTAAAAGCCTCGTACTGCCATTGAATGGCGACCAACCCCTGTGTGAGCAGTCGCTCGGCCCCTTGCATCTCGATAGAAAAATCTATGAGGTAACTGTCGGGGTGTATAGTGTAAATATGTGTCAGCGAGGTAGGGTTAGTACTGTCGGCAGTAACCAGTGACATACGAAGCGTCTGGCTGCCATCGGACTGCCGGGTAACGACCGCAGGTGTAAAAATAAGATCGGATGTTTGAGCCGTACTATTGACCCCTGTTCTGATGGCATAGCTCAACTGGTTGTAGATACCTTTAGCCAATACCACTTTTGCACTGTCTTTATGTTGATCGAAATGGGTGAGCAGCACATCGGCCACTTGTGCCCCGCGGGTAGTAAAGGACACCTTCATCAACTTATTTTCTAGAGAGATTACCTCGGTCTTTCCGGTGGCGGCCGCAGAAAAATACCCGGCCGAGGCCAGTCGGTTAAGACTATCGGCACGAAGCGTATCTGCACGTAGGGCCGCCGTATCGATGGCAGGGCGATTGACCCTCGCGATGGAATCTGCCACGAATTGCTGACGCGCTTTGGCTTTGTTGTAAGCAGCCTGCTCTTCGTTGGTATAATAGAAGTATCCGAAAAAAAGGACGGCAAGTATAATAAAACCGATAACCGAGTTGCGATCAAAGTTCATGAACTAGTAGTTTGGCTTGTAACTGGGCCGACAAAGATAAGGGAACCGACGTTGAGCCTCGGGTCAGCGAAAGCTGGCAGCACGGGCGGCGGCAGGGGTCGAACGGGCGGCGGCATGTGCCATGGCAGCGTTTACGAAAGCAACGAAAATGGGCTGCGGGCTCTCTACCGTGCTCTTTAATTCGGGATGGTACTGGACGCCTATAAAAAAAGGATGATCGGTCAATTCGATGATCTCTACCAACCCGGTCTCCGGATTCTTTCCGCTGGCGAGCATGCCGGCCGCTTCAAAGTCGGCGAGGTAATGGTTATTGAATTCCCAACGATGACGATGTCTTTCGCTGATCTGTTCTTGTCCATAAATACGATGGGCCAAACTTCCTTTACTCACATGACAAGGATAAGAACCCAGCCGCATGGTGCCTCCCTTTGCCGTTACCTTCTTTTGCTCGTCCATTAGATCGATGACAGGGTGCGGCGTATTCGGATCCATTTCGGTAGAATTGGCGCCGGTCTTTCCCAACACATTTCTGGCAAACTCAATGGCGGCCATCTGCATACCCAGACAAATACCGAAGAAAGGAAGTTTGTTCTCGCGTGCATAGCGTACGGCAGCGATCTTCCCTTCTACACCGCGATGACCAAAGCCGGGTGCCACCAAGAGGGCATCCAATCCGGCCAGCTTTTCTGCCACATTTTCGGGAGTAATGTATTCGCTGTGCACATTGTGTACCTGCACCTGGCACTCATTCATGGCCCCGGCATGAATAAAGGATTCCAAGATGGATTTGTACGCATCTTGCAACTCGATGTACTTGCCGACCAGACCAATCGAAACTTTTCCTTTGGGATATTTTAATTTATCTAAAAACAGTTTCCACTTCGAGAGATCGGGTTCGCGCAAGGCGGTCAAATTTAATTTTTTGAGCACGATAGTATCGAGTCCTTCGCGCATCATCAGCACCGGGACTTCGTAAATGGTGCTCGCATCGGCCGCTTCGATGACCGCCTCGGGTTTTACATTGCAGAAAAGGGCAATCTTGCGCTTGAGTTCGGGACTCAACGCTTTTTCGGTACGACACACGATAATATCAGGATGAACCCCTTCTTCGCTTAGCATGCGTACGCTGTGCTGCGTGGGTTTGGTCTTGAGTTCTTTGGCCGCTTTCAAATAGGGGATCAGGGTTAGATGGACCACGACGGTGTCCTCCTCGGGAAGTTCCCATTGCAACTGACGAACCGATTCTACAAAAGGAAGGCTTTCAATATCGCCCACGGTTCCACCCAGCTCTGTAATAACGACATCAAACTCGCCTGTCTGCCCCAGCAGTTTCATTCGACGTTTGATCTCGTCGGTAATATGGGGTACCACCTGTACGGTCTTTCCCAAAAAAGCACCTTCGCGCTCTTTATTAATGACGGTCTGGTAGATTCTGCCGGTAGTAACGTTATTGGCTTGCGAAGTAAAGATGTTCAAAAAACGCTCATAGTGCCCCAGGTCCAGATCGGTCTCGGCCCCGTCTTCGGTCACATAGCATTCGCCATGCTCATACGGATTGAGCGTACCCGGATCGACGTTGATATAAGGATCGAATTTTTGAATGGTTACCCGAAGACCCCTGGCCTGTAACAGCTTTGCCAGCGAAGCAGCGATGATTCCTTTTCCTAATGAAGAAGTGACCCCTCCGGTCACAAAAATGAACTTAGACATGCAGCATCAATTTTAGACTGTACGATCAACCAATCAATTGACCTGCACGCACTCTGTCGAGCTAAACAATATTGCCGAAAAAAGTAGCGGAGGTCATGTAAAGGTAAAGAAATATTATGCTGCAACCTGATCAATCTTATGCACAACCGGCCAATTGTTGCTCTATGGCGTTGTCATAAAGTTGCTGCCAGTCACAGACGGCTCCCCAGTTTTGATTATCCACCTGTATGCTATGGCCCCCGACCTGTCCAAGCAGGGTAATCGGTACCGGTCCTTTGGCTACATGCTGCAAAAAGGCAGTACGCAAGGATGCTGGTACAGTGACCACTACCCTGCTTTGACCCTCGCCGAACCAACAGGCGTCGGGGCGAAGGGGCTTGCCGTCGTAAGTTCTTTCGGGACTTTTGACACGGAAGCCCAACCCGGTCACAAAACTCTTTTCGAGCAGGGTCGTCATAAGTCCTCCTTCACTTACATCATGGGCGCTCACGATTAACCTGGCCTTGATGAGCGAGGCCACCAGTTGCTGCAATGCGTGTTCTTTGTCGAGTTCAAAATAAGGGGCCGGAGAATGGGTGACCCCGCAAAGAAGGTGCAAGTACTCCGAGCAGCCAAGGTCGTTAGTGATGGTACCCAGCACATAGATCTCGTCTTCTTCGCTCTTAAAGCCCAACGTCATTTTATCTTCGAGATGCTCGAGCAAACCCACCATGCCAATGGTGGGAGTGGGATTAACAGGACCTTCGGGGTTTTGATTATAGAAACTAACATTACCTCCCGTAACAGGCGTATCAAATTTGCGACAGGCATCGCCCATGCCTTGTATGGCCTGGGTAAATTGATAATAAACGCCGGCATCGTAGGGATTACCGAAGTTGAGACAATTGGTAACCCCCAACGGAAGCCCTCCAGCACACACAATATTACGAGCAGCTTCGCTTACGGCGATCATGGCTCCTCTATAGGGATCGGCATATACGTAACGACTGTTGCAATCGGTAGTAATGGCCAATCCTTTAGTGGTTCCCTTGACCGCTACAACGGCCGCATCGGAGGGCGCGTTGGTGTTGGTATTGGCAGTACCCACCATGCTATCGTATTGACGATAGATCCAGCGCTTGGACGCGATGCTGGGAAGAGCGATCAGTTTTTCGGCGGTCTTTCGGATATCGGTCGGCAGGGCGATGCCAGCGGGATCAAAAGCGGCGATCACATCAAAATAATCGGGACGCTGGTAGTCTCTTTCGTACTGCGGCGCTCCTCCTCCCAATACCAACTCGTGCGCTGGGATAGAGGCATCAAGTTGCCCATTCATATAAAAGTCCAGCATGCCGTTTGCGGTTACTTCTCCTATCACCGAGCAGGGCAGGTCCCATTTTTCAAACACCTTCCGCACCTTTTCTTCTTCTCCTTTTTTGGCTACCAATAGCATTCTCTCCTGACTTTCGCTTAGCAATAGCTCCCAGGTCTTCATATTCGGTTGCCGGGTAGGAACTTTATCGAGATCGATTCGCATACCCACGCCGCCTTTGGCGCTCATTTCTGCGGTTGAACAAATAATACCGGCCGCTCCCATGTCTTGCATGCCCACAACGGCTCCGGTGGCGATCACTTCGAGACAGGCTTCCAACAATTTCTTTTCCTGAAATGGATCACCCACCTGAACGGCAGGAAGCTCTTGCGCACTCTCTGCCGTAATATCTGCCGAGGCAAAAGAAGCTCCGCCGATTCCATCCTTGCCGGTGGCACTCCCTACGAACATAACAGGATTACCTACCCCGGCCGCCGTTGCAGAAACGGTCTCACCGGCCTTTACGATTCCCACGCTCATGGCATTGACCAATGGGTTGGTCTGGTAGCTGGCATCAAAATAAACTTCTCCGCCAACGGTAGGAACCCCAAAACAATTGCCGTAGTGACCGATACCATGTACCACTCCCGAGAGCAGATGCTTTGTCTTTTCGTCTTGCAGTTGTCCAAACCGTAACGAGTTGAGCGCTGCGATAGGTCTTGCACCCATAGTAAAAATATCCCGGTGAATGCCCCCTACGCCGGTGGCGGCTCCCTGAAATGGCTCAATAGCAGAAGGGTGATTGTGCGATTCGATCTTAAAGACCACGCCCCAACCATCTCCTATATCCATGAGACCTGCATTTTCTTCTCCGGCTTTTACCAGCATACGACCGCCTTCGCGAGGCAGTGTTTTTAACCACTTGATGGAGTTCTTATAACTACAGTGCTCACTCCACATTCCCGAAAATGCGCAGAGCTCGTTGAAGTTAGGGGTGCGACCTAATTTCTGACAGATCAAGTCGAATTCCGCAGCAGTTAAACGAAGCTGCTCGGCGGTAGAAACGGTAACGTTCATGGGGTTAGTAAGAATTGGTGCACAAAGCTACACTATACAGGTGTTGGAGTGCT
>CAZZLP010000066.1:0-7274 GCA_964654705.1 uncultured Chitinophaga sp. | reverse complement strand
TTGAAGCAATGCGGGAATGGTGGCGTACAACTCGATCGATCCGACCCTTCGGGGATCGGAAAGCATATTTTTTTGCACCGAGAAACGAAGACCGGTCAGGTCAACCTCCATATCGCGGGCTTTGATGCCCATTACCGTCAGCATACAGGTGGCCAGCGAGGTAGCCAGCAGGTCGGTGGGAGAGAACCGTTCGCCCTTACCTTGGTTATCTACGGGTGCATCGGTTTCTACGACAGAGCCACTTTGCAGATGGGTACAGGTGCAGCGAAGCGACCCTTCATAGACGACACTCGAAGTCATATTCAATATTTTGTCTAAATTTACGTTTCAATCGTTAAATCTCTTTTTCTTGAAGTCGTTTTGTCTTGTTTTATTTTCTTTTTGTTTTGCCTCGATCGCTGCAGCGCAAGTGAATCGCTCCACCGCTCCATTGTCTAAAAAAGACCAAAAAAGGCAAAAGATCAATGCCCTGATCCGGCAGGCCGAAGAAGGGGTGCTGATCTACAACAAGCAAACCACCATGGGAATTCAGGGACGCAGCAACGGCTATGGCCTTTTTTACGAGTTGGGTCGCATGAAATCTCCGCTTCGAACCACCGTTTATCGGATTGACCTTACCGAGATAAAACACCCAAAAGAGAATAAATTTCAAAACCTGTCCAACCCTTTTTTATTTTTTAGTAACCCTTACATCTATGGAAAGGTCAATAACTTCTTTCAGCTGACCATGGGGGTCGGTCAACAACGTATCTTAGGTCAAAAGGGTAATAAGAACGGGGTAGCCGTATCGGCCGTGTACAACGGCGGACTGGCCCTGGGTCTGCTCAAGCCTTACTTTGTTCAAGTTGAAGATCCCGTCTCTGATAATTTACTTTACATAAAGTATACTCCCAAAGACAGTGTGCTGTTTTTAGGCCCTTCTATTCTGGGCGCGGGAGGATTTTGGAGAGGATGGAACGAATTAAAGATACAGCCCGGGTTATTTGCCAAAGGGGCTTTACGTTTCGACTATGGCCGTTTTAACGAAGTGGTCAGTGGCATCGAAGTGGGGGTCAGTGCCGAACTTTATGCTAAGCCCATTACCATTATGGCATTGCAAAATGACAGCCCTTTTTTCTTACAAGCCCATATAGCTTTGTTGTTTGGCAAAAGAAAGTAGGAATCAGTAATTTTGCAGCATGACCGAGCTGCCCGTTGTTACTCCAGTGTCTTCCTCTTCTTCTCCTTCTATTGGTTTTTCCAAAAAGCCTGAATGGCTTCGCGTCAAGTTGCCCATTGGTGAAAATTACAAACATGTTCGTCAGCTGGTCGACCAACATAAGCTCCATACCATTTGCGAGAGTGGCAATTGCCCCAATATGGGCGAGTGTTGGGGGGCCGGTACCGCCACGTTTATGATCTTGGGAAATGTTTGTACCCGCAGCTGTGGGTTTTGTTCGGTGGCTACCGGCCGTCCGGGTGCTGTGGATTGGGATGAGCCCCAGCGGGTGGCGGAGGCCATTCAGCTGATGAAAGTCAAGCACGCTGTTATTACCTCTGTAGACCGCGATGAGTTGCCCGATGGGGGATCAACCATTTGGTTCAATACCATTCGGGCTGTCAAGACACTCAACCCCGGCACTACGCTAGAGACCCTGATTCCCGATTTTAAAGGAAAGAAAGATGATATACTTCGTGTGGCAGAGGCCCATCCCGAAGTCGTTAGCCATAACATAGAAACGGTCGAGCGGCTTACAAGGCAAGTAAGAATACAGGCCAAATATTGGCGCAGTATGGAAGTGATCCGTACGTTAAAGGAGAGTGGTATGCGTACCAAAAGCGGGATCATGCTGGGGCTGGGCGAAAAAGAAGAAGAGGTAGTTCAAACACTTCGTGACCTTCGCGATAATGGATGTGATGTTGTTACACTGGGACAGTACCTGCAGCCCACCAAGAAACATTTGCCCGTTGTACGCTTTGTGCATCCCGATGAATTTGCTTCGTACAGAGAGATTGGTTATCAACTGGGTCTTGATTATGTCGAAAGCGGACCCCTGGTTCGGTCTTCTTATCATAGCGAAAAGCATGTGATACCCGGCTACGGTATTGGACAGTGGCGAGAGACGAGCCAAATAAAATGACGGACTCTTTTATTCTTTTTGTTATCTTGTAGCATGCGTTATTTACTGTTCTTTCTTTTTATATCGCTTGGCGTTGGCAAGGGATTAGGTCAAGTTCGCTGGTCCCTGGTCGATTCTATTTACCAGCCCCTTCCGGAAGGAGTGCATGTTTACCGAACCCAAGATTCCATAGACGGAAAACCCAATATCGCCTTTTATGTAAGCGCCAAGCTCAAGCAACGTTCGCTATTCTTTACCGCAGATACTACAACGGGCAGAAGACTCACGCCCGCCGGTTTTTTCGAAAAAAACCAACACCCGTTGCTGGTGGTCAACACCTCCTTTTTCTCTTTTACCACTCATCAGAATTTAAACCTGGTCGTTAAGGATGGTAAGACTCTTTCTTATCATTTGCATGCATTGGCCGGCAAAGGATCGGATACGCTAACGTGGCGTCATCCGGTCGGAAGCGCCCTTGGTATTTTCAAGAACAGAACGGCCGATGTGTCTTGGCAATTAACAGACAGCGGAGCTCGTTACCCGTTGGCCCTGCAAAAACCGTTAGTACCTTTTAAGGACTCCGTTTCCAAACATAGTATCCAAAGTTTTTTTAAAGCGGCCACCCCTTACCAAAAGGCGGCAAACTTGCCGCTTTCCTTCAAAGAGTGGAAGGTCGAAACGGCTTTAGGGGGAGGCCCCGTACTTTTACAAGACGGGCAGGTTCGCATATCGAATAACGAAGAATTAAAATTTGCAGGGAAGGCCATTAGTGACAGACATCCTCGCACTGCCATGGGCTATACCTACTCCGGCGAGTTGATCGTGCTGGTGGCCGAGGGGCGCTTTCCCGGAAGAGCCGATGGGCTTACCCTGGAGCAAACGGCTTTGTTATTGCAACAGATCGGCTGTGTAGAAGCGCTCAATCTGGACGGTGGAGGCAGCAGTTGTATGCTGGTCAATGGAAAAGAAACCATCAAGCCCTCTGACAAAGAGGGTCAAAGGGCCGTTCCGGGAGTGTTTATTATAAAAGAAACTAATCCTCTTCCCAAATAAGGGCGCTGGCCCCCAAGATAGCCGCATCGGCCTCTTTCAAGTTGCTAAAGACAAGTTTAACCTTGTTTTTGAATACTTGTACTAAATTGGCCTCCATTGCGTTGCGAGTAGGATTTAAAATTAAATCTCCGGCCTTGGTCAAGCCTCCGAATAACACGATCGCCTCGGGAGAAGAGAACATCACGAAATTGGCCAGCGCCTCACCAAGCAGTTGACCGGTAAAAACAAATATCTCTTTGGCAATTTCATCTCCTTTAATGGCACATTCGTAGACCTTTTCGCTAGTTAGTTCTTCGGGTTTAAAATTGCGCAATAAACTTTTTTTATCGGGTTGGTTAGCCAACATTTCAAGGGCCGTCTCGCGTACACCGGTGGCCGAGGCATACGCTTCGAGCGGGCCTCGAATGCCGGTGCCAGGATGAAGCCGTCCGCCGGGTCTGATAATGGTGTGTCCCAGTTCTCCGGCAAAGCCATCATGGCCCAGCACGATCTTTCCGTTAACGAATATGCCGCTGCCAACGCCTGTTCCCAGGGTAATGGTAATAAAATCGCGCATTCCCTTGGCACAACCATATTGCTGCTCCCCGGCCGCTGCGGCATTGGCATCATTCGTGAGTTTCACGTTCATTCCAAATCGCTCTTGTATCATGGCTGCCAATGGTACGATCCCTTTCCACTTAAGATTGGCGGCATGCTCAATATTGCCCGTGTAATAATTTCCATTGGGAGCACCAATCCCAATGCCGGCAAACACATTGGGCCCACCGGCTTTTTCGATCATCGGAGAAAGATGCTCGTGAAGGTCTTCGATAAAACCCTGTACGGTATCTTTTTCATTGGTCAGCATGCGGCCTTGCGTCAGGATATTTCCTTCTTTATCTACGATGCCAAATTTGGTATTGGTGCCGCCAATATCGATTCCTACTGCAAATTTTTTCATGGGCTGTTGTAAAATGATGAATTAGTGCGAACTGCTTGCGGTGGTGGGCGCATAATCGATTCCCTGGCGTTTTAAAATTCCTTTGACCAAAAAGGCGAACAAGGCCAGGTACGAAAAGCAAAGCGCACAAATGAGGAACGAGCGGTGAATACCGATAATATCGGCAAGTTTTCCTTGTATGGGAG
The DNA here is from genome assembly GCA_964654705.1 of uncultured Chitinophaga sp. Lineage (GTDB taxonomy): Bacteria > Bacteroidota > Bacteroidia > Chitinophagales > Chitinophagaceae > JJ008. The sequence goes on along the minus strand of CAZZLP010000066.1, from coordinate 2,997 downwards.
GAATAATGGCCCCGCCCAAGATCATCATGATCAAAAATGCCGATCCTTGCGTGGTGTATTTTCCTAGTCCGGCTACCGAAAGGGCAAAGATCGAGGGCCACATAATGGAGCAAGCCAGTCCGCCGGCCAAAAAGGCAAAGATGGCTACCTGGCCTTGCGTTAAGATGCCGACCAGCATGGCGGCTACTCCAAATAAACTAAAGAGCAATAAGGTGCGGGCGGGTTTGTTCTTGCTTAAGAAAAAAACGAGTATTTGAATACCCACACAGACCACATAGCCCAGTAAGGGACGTACATTGTATTGTGCGATCGTATTGACGCCCAAAATAACTCCAAAGGCGATCAGGGGAACTAAGAAGGTCAAGATCTGTTTTCTGGTATTGGACATATCGAACGCATTGATCGATCCTGTCCAGCGGCCGATCATCAGACTTCCCCAGAACATAGAGATAAAGGGAGCCACTTGCGAAGCCTGGTATTCGCCAAAATCTTTTTGCTTAAGCAGTTCTCCCAGGTTGGAACCAATGGCAACTTCTACCCCCACGTAAACAAAGATGCCCAGCATGCCCAATACCAGTTGGGGGTACTTCATGGCACCCCAACCTTCGGGCTTCTTTTTTGCACTGGCATTTGAGTAGAGTAGTCCGATCACTACCACGGCCAGTGCGCCAAAGAGCCAGTACATGCGCGATTGTTCCAGGGGTAGTCGCAACTCATTGCGCGTTTGTATTAGCTGCTCGATCGTTGCTGGATCAGAAGAAACCGACGAAGACTGTGCGGCCGCGATCTGTGCCGTTAAGTTTTCGACGGCCAAGGCCTCGCTACTGTTGTAGCTGCTAAAAACCGGAACGAACAGGGCAATCAGCAACACTGTGATGATGGTCAAAGCGGTCAAAGCCTTGGTGGCTCTTTCTGTTTTTTCTTCGTTGATGCCGGCAGGTACCTTGCGCGAAAATCCAAACAAAGAGGCGGCTCCGACAAATAGTAAACCCACGGCGGCGTAGAGCAAGACCACTTTTTCGAGACTCAGTGACCGGATCTTATCGTCAGTAATGGCAGCGGCGGTTCCAAAAAGGGCAAAGGCCACGACCAGCGGGCCAATCGTGGTTCCGAAGGAGTTGATGCCTCCTCCTAAATTTACACGACTGTCTCCGGTGGCAGGGTCACCGAGCGAAATGGCAAAGGGTTGGGCAGCGGTTTGTTGGAGTGAAAAGCCAAGGGCTACTACGAAAAGACCGGCCAACATCCATCCAAAAACATTGGCCTCTACGGCGATGATCATAATGGCGGCTCCCAGTGCCGAAAACAACAAACCGTAAATGATACTTTTTTTGTAACCCCATTTTCCTACCAGGTCTTGGCCACCGAACGCACCATAGGCAAACAAGAGCAATGCACCTATGTAGTAGGCCAGGTAAAACGAAAAATCGATTAGCTGGCTTTGAAACTGGTCCAGATGAAAGTAATGCTTGCAAAACGGAATAAAGACACTGTTGCCGGCCGCAATAAAGCCCCAGAAAAAGAAAACGGTAATCAGGGTACCCAGCGCTCCGTAGTTGGTAGGTTGTTTGGCAGCTGCTTGCATGAGGATGGTTTGGTGGTTAGAAATGATTTTTGTCTTGTGTTACAAAGAATGAAAATAGGGTTTTTTGACTTAAATTTATACAAAGGAGCAAGCGTGTAGTATGGAGATCTTACATGTAGCGGCAGAGTGCTTTCCGATGGCAAAGGCCGGCGGGCTGGGAGATGTGGTCGGGGCACTCCCCAAGTACCAGGTTTTGCAGGGCCATGTTGCCAAAGTGGTGGTACCGATGTACAGAACGGAATTTCTTTACCAGCACCAATGGCAGCTGGTGCATGAGGGCAGCCAATATCTGGGACCACAGTTTTTTCATTACAGCGTAATCAAAGAAAACTCCAACTGCTTGGGATTCGATCTGTACCTGGTCGATATTAACGGTCTGCTCGATCGCGAAAAGATCTATGGGTACCCCGACGATACAGAGCGGTTTATCGCTTTTCAGAACGCCGTATGCGATTGGATCAATTCCTGGACGCATTTACCCGACATCATTCATTGTCACGACCATCATACCGGACTCGTTCCGTTTCTGACGCAATACGGTTTTGATTTTAAACAACGACTGTCGCATATCCCGGTCGTCTTTACGGTACACAATGCACAGTACAACGGGGCCTTTAGTTGGGAGCAAAAGTATTTGTTGCCGGCCTGCGATATGCTTCATTGGTCTTTGCTCGATTGGCACCAACAGATCAACCCGCTGGCCACCGCAGTCAAAACGGCCTGGCGCGTCACCACGGTCAGCCCTGGCTATTTGCAAGAACTCAGCAGCAGTGCTGCCGGTCTGGAACAAGTTTTTGCAAACGAAAAAGAGAAATCGATCGGTAGATTAAACGGAATCGACACCGATATTTGGGACCCCGCCCACGACCCCTATCTTCTTTTTCATTACACCATTGAAACAATCGCCACCGGAAAAAGACAAAACAAAGAGGAGCTCTGTCGTCGCTTCGGACTAGATCCGGACCGCCCTTTATTTTGTTTTATCGGAAGAATGGTAGCAGAGAAGGCTGCCGATCTGTTACCTGCTGCCATTGCGGCTTGCGTTGCAAAATACCAAGGGCAGATTAGTTTTTTGGTCTTGGGTTCGGGCGAAAAACAGATAGAGGAACAACTGGACTTGCTGGCCGAACCGCTGCAGGGTTCGGTGGGTATCTATATCGGGTACCAAGAGGCGCTCAGTCATTTGATGTATGCCGGGGCCGATTTTATATTAATGCCCAGCCGAGTGGAGCCTTGTGGTCTCAATCAACTCTATGCTCTTCGTTTCGGAACGATTCCGGTGGTGCGTGCCGTGGGAGGATTAAAGGAGACCGTTACGGAGATGGGTGATAAAGATGGTTTTGGTATTCGCTGCGAGTAGGCCTCGGTAGAGGATATCAAACATGCCATAGGTCGCGCAGTAGCACTTTACT
>CAZZLP010000065.1:0-7364 GCA_964654705.1 uncultured Chitinophaga sp. | reverse complement strand
TGCCAATGCATGGCACGGCGCATTCCGCTTAACACCATACAAAGCCGGGGCTCTTCGCCATAGTGACCCTCTTTTGTTTTAAAGTAAACGGTTCCGAATTCAAAGAGGCGAAGATCGAGATTGCGATAATTAAGGTTATGGTGTACCACCTCGAGCGCCGTGGGTAACAGCGAGGGGCGAAGGGCATTTAGTTCGGTGCTGAGACTGTTGATCATCGTTACCACAGCATCGTTCCGGTCAGCGAAGTAAGCGCTGTTAGTGATCGAGTTGGTCATGATCTCGTGAAAGCCCATTCCGGCTAATTGGTTCGAGATCTTTTCTCGAAGTATTTCTTTTTGGTAAAAGGCCGGTTGCTCAACGGCAGGAGAAAGGGTAATGGCAGTGGGAATGGGAATATTGTCCAACCCGTCTATGCGTAAGATCTCTTCTACCAGATCGGCTGCCAGTTCAATATCGGGTTTATGAAAGGGAACCTTGACGGTTATTCCATTGGGGTCTTCGGTTACGATGCTAAAGCCCAGACTTTTTAAAATACCGGTAGCGGCCTGGCTCGTGTAGTCTTTGCCGCTGATCTTTTTTAAATATGACCACCGAAGCGAGACCGTTTTTTGATTGGCAGCAGCAGGGTATTCATCTACCGGAGCAGAAGATATCGTTCCTCCTGCCAGTTCAACGATTAGCCAGGCGGCTCTTTTCAAGACAGGAAGTGTGGCACTGATATCGGTACCCTTCTCAAAGCGAATGGCGGCATCGGTACGCAGCTGGTGGCCAAAGGAGGTCTTTCGAATGATCACGGGATCAAAGAAGGCACTTTCTAAAAAAAGACTAGTGGTGGCAGCACTGATCCCGCTGTCAAGACCGCCGTATACCCCCGCCATGCACATGGGCTGTGTGGCGTTACAGATCATCAGGTCTTCTGCAGTTAATTTTCGGGTAATGCCATCGAGGGTAATAAAATCGGTTTGATCAGCAACATTGCGTACCACGACTTTTTGTGCCGTGATGGTCGCAAGATCAAAGGCGTGCAAAGGTTGGCCCGTCTCGTGCAACACATAATTGGTAATGTCTACGATATTGTTGATAGGCTTTACTCCTATGGCCTTAAGGCGTTGCTGCATCCAGCGGGGTGAGGGGCCCGGTTGGATGTTATCGATGCAAATGCCGCTATAGCGAGGGCATGCTTTGGTATTTTCGATTTGTACCGATAGGGGGCAGGGGGGGAGTCCTGCAGCAAAATCAATGGAGGCAGGCCAACGGGGTTGCCAATTTTTTTGGTGATGATGATTGATGTAAGCACACACATCTCGCGCCACGCCCCAATGACTCATGGCGTCCATACGGTTGGGGGTAAGTCCTATTTCTATGATCGTATCCTCATAGGGAGAGAAAAAATCGGCAGCACTGGCTCCGACCACCGCATCGGGGGGCAACACGACAATACCCGCATGTGAATCGCCCCATCCGATCTCATCTTCGGCACAGATCATCCCTTGACTTTCTTCTCCTCTGATCTTGGCATTTTTCATTGTCAAAGGCGCTCCCTGACGGGGATAGATCGTGGCGCCCACTGGAGCGACCACCACTTTTTGGCCCATGGCCACATTGGGGGCGCCGCATACAATGGACAAGACAGTACCACCTCCTATGTTGACTTTGGTGAGGGTTAGCTTATCGGCATTGGGATGTTTTTCGGCAGCGACCACTTCTCCGATCAATAGCCCTTTTAATCCTCCTGGTACTTCTTCGTAGGGGCTGACCCGCTCCACTTCTAACCCGATCGAGGTGAGTAGTTGACTCAACTCCTCTATCGACACGGGGGCTGGTAAATAATCCAAAAGCCATTGGTAAGAAAGCGTCATGTTCTCTCCGGTAATTTACTGTTTGCGAAGATAAAGGAAAGCCGTATGCCGAGAGGCTACATGCGATAACAAACTGCATTGATGTTCATGCCGGCCCCTACCGACGCAAAGAGAACCACGTCGCCGGGTTGTAGGTCATGTACATCCCAATACCCTTTTTTTACCATGTCAAAGAGGGTGGGGATAGTGGCGACCGAGCTGTTTCCTAATTTGTGGATGTTCATGGGCATAATGTGTTCGGGCAACTCTTTTTTACCATATAGTTTGTAGAGCCGTTTGATGATGCCCTCATCCATTTTTTCGTTAGCTTGGTGCAGAAAAACTTTTTTCAACGATTCAATGGGTACCCCGGCTTTGTCGAGGCAATCCTTCATGGCGGCAGGAACGTGCTGCATGGCATATTCGTACACCTTGCGTCCTTTCATTTTAATGTAACGCAACTTGGGATCGGCTCCGGGCCGATTGCTTTTTCCAAAAGAAATATAGTAGGCCTCTTCGGTGCAGTGGCTTTGCATGCTGCAGGCCAAAATGCCAGAAGAGGTCTCTTGCTCGGTTTTTCCTTCGAGGATCGCTGCGCCCGCCCCGTCCGAAAAGATCATGCTGTCACGGTCGTATACATCGATTACACGGCTCAACGTTTCGGTGCCGATCACCAACGTTTTTTTGGCAACACCCGCTTTGATAAAGGCATCCGTTTGAATAACACCTTGTAACCATCCGGGGCAGCCAAACAAGATGTCATAGGCCACACAGTTGGGGTTTTTAATCGCCAGTGCATGCTTGACACGGCTGGCCAGTGAAGGTACCGCATCGCTTTGTACGGTATGGCTGATCACGTTACCAAAGTTGTGAGCCAATATAATCTGATCGATCGTTTCCGGATCGACCCCGCTGTCGGCAATGGCCAGCCGGGCCGCTTCGATGGCCATATCAGAAGAGGTCATCTGTTCGCCGGCGTATCTTCTTTCTTCGATGCCGGTTATATCCTGAAATTTTTGTACGATCTCTTGTCCGGGGGCCTCTATGGGGCTGCCATCTTCGGCATAGAAGGGTTGCTGCACAAAATCATCGTTGGCCTTGACAACGGGCGGAATAAAACAACCCGTTCCGGTAATGACAGTATGTAAGGGCATGGTCTTTACTGTTAGTGTAGAGTGGGCTTTTGTAAATATAACCCCAAAAGGGCATAACATTCGTTAGTCCGAAGCCGGCAACGAATAAGTGCTTATTTTTACCCGCGAAAACCAACCACTATGTCCAATCAATTGCTAAAGGGAAAAAAGGGAATCATCTTCGGAGCGCTCGATGAGCGTTCCATTGCTTGGAAAACCGCACTTCGTTGTTACGAAGAGGGGGCTCAGCTGGTGCTGACCAATGCCCCTGTGGCACTGCGTATGGGCGAGATCAATAAATTGTCTGCCCTTTGTGGCGATGCCCCGGTAATAGGGGCAGATGTAACCAATATGGACGACCTAAAGGGGCTGTTCGAAAAATCGATGGCACATTTCGGGGGGCAAATCGATTTTGTACTGCATTCCATTGGTATGAGTCTGAACGTGCGAAAAGGAAAGCATTATACAGAAATGAACTACGAGTGGAATGGCAAGACCCTCGATATCTCGGCCATGAGCCTGCACCGCGTGCTTCGGACCGCCTGGGATTTGGATGCCATCAGTGAATGGGGCAGCGTAGTGGCGCTGAGTTATATCGCCGCACAGCGCGTCTTTCCTGATTATAACGAAATGGCCGATGCCAAGGCTCTGCTCGAGAGTGTGACCCGCAGTTTCGGCTATCACTACGGTGTTAAAAGAAAAGTTCGGGTCAATACCATCTCTCAATCGCCCACCCCCACTACGGCCGGTAGTGGTGTAAAAGGGTTCGACGGATTTTTAAATTATGCCGAGGCCATGAGTCCGCTGGGTAATGCCGGCGCCATTGATTGTGCCAATTATTGCGTAACGCTGTTCAGTGATATGACCCGTTACGTAACTATGCAAAATCTATTTCACGACGGTGGTTTTAGTTTTACCGGGGTCACACAACACGTGATCGACAAAATGGGAACGCCCTAAAGGAGTAGCAAATTAGTACTCGTCTTCGTTGAATAAAAAATCGTCTTGTGTAGGATAATCGGGCCAGATGTCTTCGATGGTCTCATAGACATCTCCTTCGTCTTCCAGTTCCTGTAAATTTTCGACCACCTCGATCGGTGCTCCGGAGCGTATGGAGTAGTCGATCAGTTCATCTTTGGTAGCAGGCCAGGGTGCGTCTTCGAGGTAAGAGGCCAGTTCTAAGGTCCAAAACATAAGGATGCGTTTAGTAGGTAATCGAAGCCTATTTTTGCGCAAATGTAAAGGGATTGGGCAATTTTCCAAATAACCTTTATCGTTTTAGAGCAAAGCCTTGATTTTTTTTGATAGTTTCGATACAGATTTTTTAGCGCATTGTTAAACGGAACTGCCATCTATAAACGCTACGGAGCCCTTGAAATTCTCAAGGGGCTCAGCATCGAGGTGCAAAAAGGCCAAGTCGCGGCCATTGTAGGCCCTTCGGGCTGCGGAAAAAGTACTTTGTTGCAGGTGCTGGGCACGCTGGATCGTCCCGATCAGGGCCAAGTGCACATTCAAGGCACCGATGTACTGCAACTGAACAGTAAAAAACTGGCCGCCTTCAGAAATCGACATATCGGATTTGTCTTTCAGTTTCACCATTTGTTGCCCGAGTTTACCGCACTCGAAAATGTATCGATACCCGGTTGGCTGGCTGGTAAAAACAAGACCGAGCTTCGCCAAGACGCCATCCGGTTGCTTGACGAATTGGGACTTTCTCACCGGCTTGACCACAAGCCCGCCCAGCTCTCCGGAGGTGAACAACAAAGGGTGGCCGTGGCCCGTGCCCTCATTAACCGGCCCTCTATTGTATTGGCCGATGAACCCAGCGGAAACCTCGATTCTATCAATGCACGCGAACTGCATCAATTGTTTTTTCGCTGACGCGAACAAACAGGCCAGACATTTTTATTGGTTACGCACAACGAAGAATTGGCCCGTCAATGTGACCGGGTATGGCCCATGCGAGACGGAATGATTTTTTGAGATCAGCTAAGACGAGGTCTCCAGCTATTTTCTTTGACCCCCAGCGATTGACCGGTGTAACGAGCCAGTACGAATAGATAATCACTAAGGCGATTCAGGTATTTGACGACAAGTCCGTTAACGCTGAGTCCTTCGTATTGCATCCGTACGCAGCAGCGCTCGGCTCTTCTGCAAATACAGCGAAGTACATGCAGGTGAGAGACCACAGCGGCTCCTCCGGGTAAGATAAAATGTTTCATTTCGGGCAGGGCATCGGTCATTCGGTCAATCTCTTTTTCGAGCAGCCGAATATCGTCTTCGGCCAGGTCGGGGAGGGCCATACGGGGCTCTTTTTCTTCATCACAGGCCAGCGAAGATCCAATGGTAAAGAGTCTGTCCTGTATCTCGGCCAGCAGTTGGAGCGATGTGGCATCGGTCAGCAGGTCGCGGCAAAGCCCCATGTAGGAGTTGAGCTCATCGACGGTGCCGTAGGCCTCAATACGAAAATGCGATTTGGGTACTTTGGTGCCGCCGATCAGCGAAGTGGTTCCGTCGTCTCCGGTCTTGGTATAAATTTTCAGGGCCATGCCAGTTTGTTAAATACAGGGAATGTATGCCAGGTAACGTAACAATGCCAGGGCGCGAAGGTTCGGCACCAGCCCAAAATAGTTTGTTTAACCTTTGGCGAATTTAGGGTTCAGTTGGTCGGTCTCGATGACCCCGTCGCGAAGCCGTACGATGCGGCGCGAATGATTGGCAATGTCTTCTTCGTGCGTAACGATCACGATGGTGTTTCCGTTTTTATAGATCGCCTCAAAAATATCCATGATCTCTTGGGAGGTCTTAGAATCGAGATTACCCGTGGGTTCATCTGCTAAAATGATGGCCGGATCGTTCACAAGGGCACGGGCAATGGCCACGCGCTGGCACTGACCGCCAGAAAGTTCATTGGGGCGGTGATGGCTGCGGTCGGTCAGCTGAACCATCTCGAGCATTCGCATGGCTTTTTGGATGCGGTCTTTCTTGCTCATCCCTGCATAGACCAATGGCAATGCCACATTTTCGGCAGCGGTCAGGCGGGGCAGCAGGTTAAATTGTTGAAAGACGAATCCGATCTCTTTGTTTCTGACCTCGGCCAAAGCGTCGTCGGCCATTTGGCTCACATCGTTGTTGTTGAGCACGTAGCGGCCTTCGGTGGGCGTGTCCAGACAACCGATGATGTTCATCAGGGTACTTTTTCCGGATCCGGAAGGACCCATCAACGCCACATATTCGTTCTTGAAAATATCGAGCGTAAGTCCTTTTAGCACTGGCAATTCCTGTTTGCCCATGAAATAACTTTTCTTGATATCCTCCAGGTGAATGATGCCTTCTGCCATAGCGTGTTTTTGACTCCGGGTGCAAAGATAACCCATCCCTTTTAGCTATCTTCGCCCCGATGGATAAGAAGAAGCAAATTGTGATGAGCGGTATCCGTCCCACCGGGTTTTTGCACCTGGGTAATTACTTTGGGGCGGTGCGCAATTACGTGCGCCTGCAACAGGAGTACAGCTGCTTTTTTATGGTGGCCGACCTGCACTCCCTGACCACGCATCCCGATACGAGTTCCCTGAAAGGACATGTGTACAGGGTGCTATCCGAGAACATTGCCTGCGGACTCGATCCTGAGCAGGCGGTGCTCTACTGTCAAAGTCATGTGCCCGAAACGGCCGAACTCTATTTGTACCTCAATATGCTGGCCTATGTGGGTGAGCTCGAAAAAACGGTCACCTTCAAAGAAAAAGTAAGGCTGCATCCCGATAATGTCAATGCAGGGCTGCTGACCTACCCGGTATTGCAAACGGCCGACATTATTTTGCATCGTGCGGCACTGGTCCCGGTTGGAAAGGACCAAGAGCAGCATCTCGAGATGGCGCGCAATTTCGTGAATCGTTTCAATCACCGCTATGGTGATATCTTTCCGGAGCCTCAGGCCTTCAATTTCGGAGAGGAACTCATAAAGGTGCCTTCGCTCGATGGTACGGGCAAAATGAGCAAGAGCGAAAATCAGTATGCTACTCTGTATCTGGCCGATAGTGATGAGCTCATCAAAAAGAAGATCATGCGCGCCAAGACCGATGCGGGTCCTGCTGCGCCCTTTGCCGAAAAGCCCGACTACATCGTCAATCTTTTTCAGCTGATGCAACTGGTCAGCGAACCTTCGACCCTTTCTCAATTCGAAACCTCCTACAACGATTGTACCATTCGCTACGGCGACATGAAATCGCAACTTGCGGCCGATATGATCAAGTTCATTGCTCCCATCCGCGAAAAAGCCCTCTTGCTGCAACAAGACAGCGCCTATTTGCAAAAAGTGATGGAGGCCGGGGCACAAAAGGCACGCGAAAGTGCCCGTGAGACCCTTCGTCTTGTGAAAGAGGCCATGGGGCTC
>CAZZLP010000064.1:0-7415 GCA_964654705.1 uncultured Chitinophaga sp. | reverse complement strand
GATACCCTACCGGTACTTCTTTTTTAGGCATGGGTCGGTTGCTTAAGCAAGCGCAGCAAAGCGCTTATCTCTGCTGCCGTGTAAAGAATATACAATACACCCGCCGCTGACAGTGCAGGAACACTCACTTGTTTTCGCAGGTAGAAAATATAGAGCAACGCCGCGGTGGCCAGTACAAAGAACTTGAGCATAAATGCACCCATAATGGCCCGGATCGATACTTGCGGATTAGGATCGGCAAAACTTTTTACTGTTCGCCTGAATAAAAAAAGGGTTAGCCCGTATAGTAAAAGATTGGCCCCGGAAGTGACTTGAATAACAGACCAAGCGAGCCAAGAAAATTGTCCGGCCAGCAGCAATATCATGGAAGTTACCAAACAGATCAGGGCAAAATTTCGGTTGGCTTTTTTTGCGGTCATCACTACGATTTTGTAGAACCGGTCTCTTTAAAAAGTTGATAGAAAACGGCCCCCAGCACCAACAGGGGCAACAGCGCCGTCAACAAAGGAAAGCAATGCAACCAGCGATCGGCCTTGATACCTCCAAAGACGGCCAATGCCAAATAGGCCAGTAATTGTGTGGCCAATCCGGCGTAACGTAACCCGTTGCGCTGCGGTTGGTCGGACGAAGACCGCGAACGATCGCTCATAGCAAAAAGGTTGGTTATACTGATCCCCAAGTAGCCGTGGCCGTGGCAGGTTGCTCGTTACTGGTCATCTCTACCACATTGGCCCCCATATGGCACTGTCCGTTAAAAGTAGCGGTGGGTTCTACCTGCAACTTGCCCGCGTACAGATTACCCGAGACCATACACTCGCCGCGCAGTTGCAGCAACTCGCTGGCCCTGATATTACCATTGACCTTTCCGGTTATGTCGGCTTGCCCGCCTGACACGTCGCCTTCGACCACTCCAGTATTGCCCACGATAACTTTGGCCGCGGTCTTTACGTTTCCGATAACGGTTCCGTCAATACGAAGATCTCCGCTGCTGGAGATATCACCCTTAAGCACGGTGCCGGCGCTAATAAGAGTAGCGTTTCCGGCGGGCAGCGTAACATTGGTTTGCATGTCGGTTTTTGATTTGTTGGTAAACATATTCGTTATATTAATTAATCACTGATTAGTTCTGCATCGGGCAACCGAAGCAAGGTGGTATCGAGTTCTGAAGCCCCCCTACCGGCCAATGCCTGCTGTATTCCCAATAAGTACTGGTGCTTGAGCAGGTCTTGCTTTTCTAATGAGTCTATCCGAAACTGAAGTCGCTTGAGTGCGGTCACCGACTGGTAATCGGTACCGGCACCTGGAATATAGTATTTGAGCGGGGTAAAGATGATGAGCGCCGTGGTGAGCCCCACCAGCACTACGAATACCATGCTCATGGCTACATATACGCTCAGCCTCGACAACCGAAAGGTAACCACCTCTTCGTAAGTGTCATCATTCATAACCACTAACCGGTAGCGGTTTTGCAGTCTTTTTAATCCGGATTTTAGTTCGAGTTTTGCCATAAGCCGATGCCCTTTTAAAGGTAAGGGGCAGGCGGCAAAAAATTCCAAACCCCGATCTAAAAATACCCACAAAAAATAAAGGGTTTCAGATACTAAAATATTTGAAATTCAGTTAATAAGAAATTAGATTGCAAGCGAATATGCAACCCCTGACTAGGTATAAATTGGCCGGGTCGCTCTGGATGGTTCTGCACCTGTTGCAGAGCCCTGCAGCGTTTGGGCAAACCGGCTTTAAGATCAATATACCCAAACCCAAAGAGTACGAAGAGAGGGTGTTGCGGTCAGAAAAGACCTCGGAGGGCAAACTTCGGGCGGTACCCAAACTGATACAAAATGCAGTTACCCATTATAATTTTACCTACAACGCAGCGCGCAAGCTCAACGAAGTCCTGGACCGGGCCAAAGCGGCACACAAGGATGATTACAGCAAACTGATCTCTTTTTACAATTATTCGCCTGCGGCCATGAAGGCCGACTCGGCCCAACTTGATTCTGTTATACAAAAAGCGTCTTCGGGAATTGCCCTTCACGACCTGCGTAACGATTGGGTCGACAACCTGTACCTGCTATGGGGAGCGGCTTTTTATTTTCAGCAAAAATTCGATTCGGCCTATCAACTGTTTCAATTTATCAATTACTCCTTTGCTCCCAAAGAAAAGGATGGTTACTATAAAGTGATCGGAAGCGGACGCGACGGAAATAAATCGAACAGCATTGCCAGCGTGGAGAAAGCCAATCCGCTCAAAAAATTACTCACTACCCCTCCCAGCCGCAACGATGCCTTTATCTGGCAAATAAGAAACCTGCTGGCCCAAGAACAATATGCAGAAGCTTCCTCTTTAATAGAGATGCTCAGAAAAGATCCTGCTTTTCCCAAAAGACTGCAGCCTGCCCTCGAAGAGGTAATGGCCCTGCAATTCTATAAGACCGAGAACTGGGACAGTGCCGCCTTGCATCTTGCCAATGCCTTGTCCGAGGCCACCACCACACAAGAAAGAGCCCGCTGGGAGTACCTGACGGCCCAACTATACGAGAAAGCAGGTAAAAGTGCAGAGGCGAATCGCTACTATAAAAAAGTGATTCCCCACACCACCGATCTGATCTTGGAGATCTATGCCAGACTGGGATCCATTCGAACCCAACAACAAAATGTATCGACCGATGTAAACAAGAACGTCAATGTCCTTTTGCAAATGGCCTCTCAAGATAAATACATCGACTATCGCGATATCATTTACTACATGGCTGCACAAATGGACTTGACTGCTGGCAATACAGACCGTGCCATTCGGTCGTTGCTCGGCAGTACCGGAGCTGCAAGCAACAGCCCACTGCAACGCAATAAAGCATTCTTGCAACTTGCCGAACTATCCTATGCGGCCGGACAGTACAAAGAGGCCGCCCGATTTTACGATAGCCTGCAATTGAAGGATAGCGATCTGGCGGATATCCGCTTCATAGAAGAAAGAAAAAAAGCGCTTGATAGACTGGTCGTTCATCTGGCCGTGGTGCAACGACAAGACAGTCTTTGGCAAATTGCACAACTTTCTGAAGAGGAGCGAAAAGAGTGGGCACGCAAACAACTAAAAGAGATCAAAAAACAACAAGGCATTGCAGACGACCCTGCCTTTGCTGCCAAAGGGACCAATCCACTACAGCCCATTGTTACCAATACCCTTTTTACTCCGGGCGATGCCAAGGGCGAATGGTATTTTTATAATACGACAAGTCGCAACCGTGGACAAGTCGAATTTAAAACCCGCTGGGGAAACAGACCCAATAGCGACAACTGGCGTCGATTGGCAGCCCTACAGGCCATGATGAGAACGGCTCTGCCCGGCGCAGCGACCGATACATCGACAGCGGGTATCAAGTTAAAAGGAGACGAAACCGATGTTGACCTTCTGTACGACCAGCTTCCGATAACAGAGACGCAACGACGCCGATCGCTCGATTCGATCAGCACAGCACTTTTCAATGCCGGAAAGATCTTGATTCAGGATATGGAAGATTGCCCTCGTGGGGTGGCCTTGCTCGAAAGATTACTGAAAAACGATACAAGCTTCAGCCCCAAACAAGAGGTCTATTTTAATTTATACCGCTGTTACCTGCGTTCGGGAGAGACCCAAAAAGCAGCGCAATTAAAGCAACTGATGCAAGCGCAGTTCGCCGATGATCCACTGATCCGCTCGCTCTTTGAACAAAAAGAAAAGACAAAAGAAAATGTACAAAGAGGAGATAGCGCCTATCAACGCATTTATGAGCTTTTTGTGAGCGAAAATTATGCGTTGGCCGTTGCACAGAAAAAAAATGCCGACAGCTTGTACGGAAAAAGCTTCTGGACACCGCAGCTGCTCTATATTGAAGCCGTCTATTACATACAACAACGACAAGACTCAACGGCCATTCGTATACTTAACCAGATCAGGACTCAATTTTCCGATCATCCATTGGCAACAAAAGCGCTGACCCTTATCGAAGTTCTGGGTAATCGGACACAGCTCGAAGCCTCTTTATCGACCCCTGTTTCTAGGGCAGAAGCACCGGCTGCCACCGCACCAGCTACGACCCTTACAGCAGCCCCGACTACCGCTACCGCCGCTACTACCGCAGCGAGCACGAACAGCCCCTCTGATTTTACAAAAGATCCCCTAGCACCGCACCTGGCGGTATTGGTTCTTAACGAAGTCGATGTGGCACTGGCCAATGAAACGAAAAATGCATTGCAACGATTTAATCGCGAAAACTTTACCGTCAATGGGCTGAGCACAACCTTAATACCCTTTGCAGCAAAGACCCGGCTTATACAAGTAGCCCCCTTTACCGATGCTACCAAGGCAACCCATTACAAAGAACGGGCACAACAAAAGACACGCAGCGACATTGCACCCTGGCTAGAGCTGTCACAATTTTATTGGATGATTATCTCTGCCGATAATCTGGAGCGACTCAACCGCAACAAAGATTTAGAATCGTATAAAAACTTTCTTAACAAAAACAGGCCCTAACTTAGCGCTATGAAACCTGCGGTACGAGCATTCTGGCGATTGTTTGCCGGCGGAATGATTGCCTTACTTTTATTGATCTTGCTGGCCAACTTCGGTTTGTTTGGTAAGATGCCTTCGCTGCAAGAGCTCGAAAATCCCTCTATCTTACAAGCCTCCGAAGTCTACGCCCAAGACGGCACGCTGATGGGAAAGTACTACACCGAAAGAGGTAATCGCAGCAATGTAAAGTACCGCGATCTGTCGCGCTATGCCATCGATGCACTTATTGCCACAGAAGACGAACGGTTTTACAGCCACAGCGGAATCGATTTTAAATCGACCCTTCGAGCAGTAGTGACCCTCGGGTCCGAGGGCGGCGGCAGCACCATTACGCAACAGCTTGCCAAAGCGCTACTCGCACAAGGCAGTCGTAACAAAGCGTGGCGCGTAGTAGAAAAATTAAAAGAATGGGTCATTGCCGTCAAGCTCGAACGAAACTTTACCAAAGAAGAGATCATTACACTTTATCTGAACGTAGTTCCCTTTGGCAATAACATCTATGGCATCAGAAACGCCAGTCGCACTTTTTTTCAAAAAGAACCCGATCGTCTGCAAATAGAGGAAGCTGCCTTATTGATCGGTATGCTCAAAGGAAATACCCTTTACAACCCCGTGCGCAACCCCAAGGCCGCTCTTGACAGACGCAATGTGGTCATCGGACAAATGGAGGTCAACGGCAAGATCAGTGCCGAAGAGGCTACCAAGTTAAAAGCCCTGCCCATACAACTCAACTATAGAAAGATGGATGAGAACACGGGGTATGCGCCTTACTTCAGAGAGATCTTAAAAGAAGAGATCAAAGAAGCACTCAAAGACCTGACGCGCCCCGACGGAGAACCCTATAGCATCTACAACGACGGATTAAAGATCTATACGACCATCAATGTTCAAATGCAACAGTATGCCGAAGAGGCCATGGCCCAACACATGGCCATGCTGCAAAAAAATGTCAATAACCGGAGCTCGGTAAAAAGCGGTAAGATCTGGCAAGGCAAAGAAAGTATCTTGGAAAGAGCCATGAAGGAATCCGACCGCTGGCGCAATTTAGAAGAAGAAGGATACAGCGAAGAAGAGATCAGGGCCAGCTTTAACGAAAAGACCAACATGCGCATCTTTGCCTGGAATGCCAAACGAGAAAAAGATACACTCCTAACGCCACTTGACTCCATCAAGTATCACCGGCAAATGGAGCAAGCCTCTTTTATGGCCATGGACCCCGTTACCGGAGAGATCAGGGCCTGGGTGGGTGGCATCAACTTTAAAACATTCAAGTACGATCACGTCAATATCAAAACAAAAAGACAAGTGGGCTCGACTATCAAGCCCCTTCTGTATACACAAGCCGTAGAAGAAAGAGGATTTACCCCCGAAACTCCGTTGCCGAACGAACCTCAATACTTCGAAGGCAGCGGATGGGTACCGGCCAGTAAAGAGTGCAAGGGTGGAGCCGGATCGATGTTCTCTGCCCTGGCCTTTTCCAAGAACTGCGCTACAGCTTATATTATGAAGCAAGTGGGTCCGAGACAATTTGCCGAGTTTATGGCGAGGCTCAATATTCCCACGCCGATCGACCCCTACCCTTCGGTGGCCCTTGGCACCTGCGATCTTTCGCTGTACGAAATGCTTTGGGGCTATAGCATATTTGCCGGCCGGGGATTTTCGACCAAGCCCTTTGCCATTAGCCGGATCGAAGACAGAAACGGTAACGTGATCAAACAATTTGATTTTAGCGTTAACCGAAAAGAAGTCATCAGCGAAGCCACCGCCTATACCATGGCTCGCATGATGCAGGGAGCCGTTGACATAGGAACCGCTGCCGGCATGCGCAGCCGGGTGGGAGCGGCCGAAATGGGAGGCAAGACCGGTACCACCAATGAGAATGCAGATGCCTGGTTCATTGGATTTACGCCGCAACTGCTGGTAGGGTCTTGGGTCGGTTTCGACGATCAGTTCATTCGCAATGAAGGCGAAGGCTCGCGCATGGCGAGACCCATCTGTGAATTCTTTTTTGGCAAAGTGTTGGCCGATGCCAAAACCGGTATAGAACGAGAGGCTCGTTTTGTAGTGCCCGCAGAAATGGGACAGTTTTCTAACAGTGCAGATATTTTACTTAACGCACAAGAGAACATACCCGGAGCCGAAGGACAAGACATGGGTGTAGGAACCGAAGAGGACTATAATTATCAGCCTTCCGAATATATTGGCCCCGAGTCGACCCCCGTTAAAGAAGAAGAGAAAAAACCTGCCCTGCCGGTAAAAAAAGATACGGTCACAAAAAGTAATCTCGCCACTATGCCTAAAGGAACACCTATCGGGGCGCCCAAAGAAGAGCCTTCAAAGAAAAAAGGTCTCTTTAACCGAAACAGAAACAATAACAGATAATGCCCCCCTCCCCTTACAGCATAAGGGATGCCGGACCCGATGATATTACCCTGATCAGAGCCCTATGCGAACAGATCTGGCCTGCTACTTATTCGGCCATCCTAAGCCAAGAGCAGCTGGACTACATGATGGAATGGATGTACAGCCCAACCTCATTAAAAAGCCAAATGGACGAAGGCTGTCGGTTCTTATTGCTTTATACTAAGGATAAGCCCGTAGGATACGCCTCATATCAACCCATAGGGCAACAGCACTATAAACTCAATAAACTTTACGTACTGCCCTCGTTGCAAGGGCAAGGGGCCGGACGGTATTTATTGACGTATATACATGAGCAGATCATCGCACAAAATGGGCAATCTATTGAATTACAAGTAAACAGAGCAAATAAGGCTCGTTACTTCTATGAAGCCATGGGATATCATGTACGCGAAGAAGCCGATATAGCAGTGGGTAATGGTTATTATATGAACGACTA
>CAZZLP010000063.1:0-7467 GCA_964654705.1 uncultured Chitinophaga sp. | reverse complement strand
GCACTCAACACCGATATTCCTGCCAATTCAAGTGTTTCGATTAACATTAACAAAACGATAAAAACCTCACAAACTGGAGGTTTTTTTTATTGATAATCAGCCGATTAGGTTTACCATTTATCGACCTCTTCGCCCCCCGAGCCGGCTTGGTTGGCCGGGTTGTCATTTTCAGACAGAGAAGAAGCAGAGGCTTGCACGTCGGAGCCACCACTCGCAATACGATTTGTGAGATCGTCTTCGGCCAACTCATCATGGTTAAAAGCATCAAAATCAAAATCGGGCATCAGGTCGGTTTTAACATACTCTACAGCCTCACCGAGTGCCTTAACGAACTTGTTAAAATCCTCTTTGTACAAAAAGATCTTGTGACGGTCATACCCATTGTCATCAAAGCGCTTACGACTCTCAGTGATCGTAAGATAATAGTCATTGCCCTTGGTGGATCGAACATCAAAAAAATAAGTTCTGCGCTTTCCAGCTCGAATACGTTTGCTGTAGATGCTGTCCATTTTTCTCTCGTTGTTCTCGTAAGACACAATAATAATTTTAAGCAGTTAGGTAATAACAAATTGACACTACACAAATATAAAAATGTTTGTGAAACGACCAAATCGACCAGCGCGCTAGTGGGTGAACTGTTCTTGCTGCTGTCTTTGGTACATCTCCGCGTAGCGTCCGCCCGATGCAAGTAATGCCGCAGGGGCACCCGACTCTACAAGCCGGCCTTGCTCAAGTACAAAAACCTTATCGAATTCGAGCAGGCTAAATATTCTATGCGTGATGATGATGGCGGTCTTGTCTTGTAGAAAGCGTTGCAACCCCGCAGTGATCTGTTGCTCGGTACGTGCGTCTACCGCACTGAGGCAATCATCCAATATCAGTAAAGATGGCTTACGAAGTAATGCCCTGGCCAACGTAATTCGTTGCTTTTGTCCGCCGCTTAGCATGACCCCTCGCTCCCCCACTATCGTGTCATATCCACTGGAGAGTTCGCGGATCTCTGCATCGATGCAAGCCAACCGGGCAGCGTTCGTAACCTCTTCTGCAGCTACTTCTGCTTGACCAAATCCAATATTGGCGCGTACCGTATCGCTGAACAGAAATACATCCTGCGGAACGTATCCGATCTGTCTTCGAAGCGAATCGAGTTTGACCCGTTGTATAGGAATGTCATCCACCAAAATACTCCCAGAAGATGCATCGAATTGACGAAGCAGCAGTTGAGCCAGCGTAGATTTTCCACTACCTGTTCTGCCCACGATAGCCACCTTTTCGCCCGGGGCGATGGATAAGCTGATGTGCTGTAGCGCTTCGATTCCGGTATCGGAGTAAGTAAAACTCACGTTATCGAATTGGATGCCCCCTTTCAATGAGGTATCGACCGCGTCGGGATCATCGACTACTGCAGGACGAGACAGTAAAAATTCATTGATGCGTGCCTGCGAAGCAGCGGCGCGCTGGATCATGCTTGCAGTAAGTCCGATCGCACTAACCGGAAAGGTGAGCATATTAATATACATCACGAACTCAACGATAACACTCAGATTAATGGAATGCGTTCCGGCAATGTAGTACAGTCCGCCGACCATGATAGTCAGCAGCGTACTGAGCCCGATCAGCAAACTAATGGAGGGAAAGTACAAAGACTCCACTTTGACCAGCCCCAGCACCTCCTTTTTATAACGCTCGGTAATCTTTTTAAAAAAACCCGATAAGGCCTGCTCCTGCGCAAAGGCCTTTACGACCCGAATGCCTGAGTAGGCTTCTTGCGCATGGGTGGTCAGGTCCGACAAGGTTTCTTGAATTCGTTCGCTGCGACGATGAATGATATTGTTGATGTGATAGATGGCAATGGCCAGCAAGGGTAAAGGAATAAGTACGTAAATCGTTAACTCGGTATTTCTTCTGAACATAAAGAACAGACTCAGCGAAATGATGGAGACGAGGTTGGCAATATACATAACGGCCGGACCGGTAAACATCCTTACCCGGCTCACGTCTTCTGCGATTCGGTTCATCAGATCGCCCGTACGTTGTTCCCTAAAAAATGCCGCGTCGAGTAATTGATAGTGCGAAAAGATCACATTTTTTTGTTCGTATTCGATAAAACGACTCATCACGATCAGCGTCTGCCGCATTAAGAATAAAAAGACCCCTCGCAGCAGTGCCAACAACAATATCACCAAACCGCAGATCGCCACGACCGTGCCAACGGCACTACCCCACTGCTGTATCCATTCGATAAATAGGACCACGGTTTTGTCATAAGCCCTATAAGAAGATGGAGGCTGGTATCCTTGCAGTAATAGCGCCCGCTGCACGTGATCGATAACAAAACCTGTGATCTGAGGAGACAGTACGTTGAAATAGTTAGATAGCATTACAAATCCAAAACCCGCTGCCAAACGAAGCCTGTACTTCCAAAAAAAAGGGGCCAATGAATACAATTCTCTCATAGTGGTAGAGAGGCAAAGTTAGCTTTTGTTGCGCGCGATTTGGGCTGAAATGTTCATTGACTTACCTTTGCGCCGGAGAGATGGCAGAGCGGTCGATTGCGGCGGTCTTGAAAACCGTTGACTGTAAAAGGTCCGGGGGTTCGAATCCCTCTCTCTCCGCATCAAAAACCGATTGCCCCCGAAGGGGCAATTTTTTTTTGGAGAGCGAGACAAGCTTGCTTGGTCGAGCTCCATGAAACAAAAATTGATGATCGCGCCGCGATCCAATCGTTTTTGAGGATGTGCCCCACCGATGTCCGAGCGCAGCGAGGACTATTCCTCTCAATTCCCTCCTACCAACGCTTCTCGATAACCGTCGGTAAGTTGTGTCAACTTAATAACGATCTTCTTTTTAGTGGTCAGCATCTGGTCCATACGCCCTTTGATCAAATCGTGCATGTTGAACGGAAAATAGATAGTGGTAATTCCGTTCTTCGTCTCTACGGCATAGGGGATCTTCTCTGAAGAACCGTAAAAGCAAAGCAGGTATCCTGTTTTTCCTCCGCTTAAGACCAGCGGATAGGTAACACGTATTGAATGATCGTAACTGCTATAAGTACCATCTGCGGTATTTGAAACCCTGAAGGAGGGCGTACCCATGGCAACCACCTCTATCATTTCAACATTGTCCGGAATGTTTCGGGCAGGCTTAAAGATCATATTTTCCTTAAAGGCGGGCTTCACGGAGCGCAAATCCTCCGCGGCAGGCTGCTGGGCTTGCATCAAAAGCGAATGGCAACAGAAAAACAAACAACCGAAAACAAGAAGGGGGGCTTTCATACGAAACAAGTTTAATATTTGAATGGATAAAATTACGCCAAATCAACGCAATTAAACAAGCTAGGGCCCATTGGTACCGAACCGGAATGCCTCTTTGTTGTTATGAATAACTATGAAACGATTTTTGGGTCAACCTTCCGGCTTCCTGCTGTGCCTTTTCTTTTTACTGACCGGGTTGTTACCCGCTTGCGGACAGCCAGCGACCTTAAAAAAAAATAAAAACCCTATGAATACCCCCGCCCCCTCTGCCGCTACAGACACGGCCACTTTTGCCAATGGATGCTTCTGGTGCACCGAAGCCGTTTTTGAAGAGCTGGAGGGTGTTATTAGTGCTGTATCGGGCTATACCGGGGGCGCCACCAAGAACCCCACGTACAAAGAGGTATGCTCGGGCGAGACCGGTCATGCGGAGTGTATTCAGATCATCTATGATCCCAACCGGATTAGCTTTGACGAGCTGTTGGAGGTATTTTGGAAAACCCATGACCCCACTACCCTTAACCGGCAGGGAAATGATGTCGGCACGCAATACCGAAGCGGTATCTTTTATCATACCCCGGAGCAAAAACAAAAGGCCGAACAATACAAAGAGGCACTGAACAAGTCTGGCGCCTGGAGCAATCCGATTGTAACAGAGATTACCCCATTTACTGTCTTTTATCCCGCAGAGGACTACCATCAGCAATACATGGAGTTAAATGGAAATAGTAATCCTTACTGTCAGTTCGTGATTCAGCCAAAATTGGACAAGTTCAGAAAAGTTTTTGCCGACAAGCTCAAAAAAAACTGATTCACCTCTCTAAAACAGCGGCCGAAAATAGCAAATCTGCAAGGCAAAAGGTATATTAGCGATGAAATCCTTATTCATCCATTTACCCTCTTATGTCTATCCGCTTTGCCACCTTGCTGCTGGCCGCTACCGTTTGCATAGCCCCGTTATGGGCCCAACCCCTGCAGCGTAAACCTGTCTATACCCTCGATGATACCCTTCGCGGAACCCTCAATAAAGAACGAAACTGGTGGAATGTGCAGCGCTACGAAATTTCGGTTGCACCCGATTTTCTAACAAAGACCATAACAGGCCATAATACCATCTCTTTTACCAGTACCGACCACAAAGCCAAACCCGTACTACAGATCGATCTGCAATCTCCCATGAAGATCGACAGTGTGCTATTCGAGGGGCAACGGATGAGTTTCGAAAAAAGAGGAAAGGACAGCTGGCTGGTGCAACTGGGCAACCGAAGTATAACCAGAAAAAAAACAGAGCAGGCGTTGACGATCTATTTTAGCGGTACTCCCCGCGTCGCCAAAAATCCACCCTGGGATGGCGGCTGGATCTTTACCAAAGATAAAGAAGGCAGACCCTGGATGACGGTCGCCTGTCAGGGCTTGGGAGCAAGCGTCTGGTACCCCTGCAAAGACCATCAAAGCGATGAGCCCGACCGCGGTGCGATGTTATCGGTTACCGTGCCCGACACATTAGTGGCCGTGGCCAATGGCCGGCTGGTCAAAGAGACGGCAGACAAAAATGGATCGCGAACGTTTGAGTGGCAGGTAGGCAATCCCATCAATAATTATAATCTGGTACCCTACATTGGAAAATATGTGCACTGGAAAGACCAATACCCGGGAGAGAATGTACAACCGCTCGATCTGGATTACTGGGTGTTGGACTATGACCTCGAGAAAGCAAAACTTTCTTTTGACCGCGATGTACCCCGAATGCTCAAGGCCTTTGAATATTGGTTTGGCCCCTATCCCTTTTACGAGGACGGCTATAAACTGGTGGAGTCTTCGCATCTGGGAATGGAACATCAAAGTGCCATTGCCTATGGAAATGGCTTTAAAAATGGTTACCGGGGCAGAGACCTTTCGGGCAGCGGATGGGGCAAAGACTGGGATTACATTATCGTTCACGAAAGTGGTCACGAATGGTTTGCCAATAACATCACCACCAACGATATTGCGGATATGTGGGTGCACGAAGGGTTCACGATGTACTCCGAAGTTCTTTTTATCGATTACCATTATGGAAAAAAGGCCGCTAGTGAATATTGCCGCGGGGTTCGCAAGAACATTCGCAATGACAAGCCCATTATCGGAGACTATGGAGTTAACCAAGAAGGCAGTGGCGATATGTACAACAAAGGGGCCGGCCTCTTACACCACATTAGAGAGATGATCGGTAACGATTCCTTGTTTCGCTCCATTTTGCGAGGACTCAATACCGATTTCAGACACCGTACCGTCGATTCCAAACAAGTAGAGGCCTATATTGCCGAAAAGGCACAACTGGATCTTTCCGTGATCTTCGATCAATACTTGCGTAGCACCACCATTCCGGTATTGGAGTACCAGATCGATCAGAATAAGATCCGGTTTCGCTTTCGCAACTGTATCGATAACTTTCATATGCCCGTTCGCTGGGGAAAAAGGCAACTTTACCTATCTACGCAATGGACCGAAACCACTCGAGACGAGAACAGTAATCCCGAGGAGTTAGATGGCAATTATTACTGGACCCTTCGCCGCATCAATTGAACTGATAGGTAGTATCTTTATAATATGAGTGTGGTCAGAAAGCAAAGCATTCTATCGACATTGGTCATCTATGCCGGCTTTGCGGTGGGTCTGCTCAATACGTATCTATTTACAAAACAAGGACTTTTTACCGAAGAGCAGTTCGGCCTTTACAATGCCTTTATTGCCATTGCCACCTTGCTGGCCGCTGCCGCTAACCTGGGAGCTCCTTTTTTTATCTATAAGTTCTACCCCTACTACCGAGATCATCTTCGCTTCGAAAAAAATGACCAGCTGACCTTATCGCTGCTGTTGGGCGTGCTGGGCTGCATCACTGCCATTGGAGCAGGACTCTATTTGGAGCCCTTGGTCATTAAAAAGTATGGCACCAACGCTCCGCAATTGATTAATTTCTATCATTGGACCTTTTTACTGGGAGCCGGCTTGCTCTTCTTTAACATTCTGGAGGCATGGAATTGGCAACAACAACGACCCACGACCAGTCATTTTCTGAAAGAGGCGGTATGGCGTCTTTTTGTGCTTTTATTGATCGGAGGATTTGCCTGGGGCTTACTAAACAGCTACGACAACTTTATACGGTTATTTGCCTTTAGCTACCCCTTTATTGCCGTGCTGCTGCTGTTGATCCTTTTTTTCCGAAAACAAGCTCCGTTCGGCAAACCCCTCAGTAAGGTAAGCCAACGTATTAGACGGTCGGCCACGCGCTATACATCATTTACCTACTCGGGTAGTCTGATCTTTACCATCGCACAGGTGTTTGACACCATCCTGATCGCCTCTGTACTCAATAATGCCATGGCAAAAGTGGCTCTCTACTCTTTGGCACAGCATATGGCTTCGCTGGTGCAGGTGCCGCAGCGGGGCATCATAGCAGCTTCGATCGCTCCTCTTTCTACGGCCTGGAAACAAAAAGACATGACCACCATTGAGCTGCTCTACAAGCGCTCTTCGATCAACCAACTGATCGTGGGAGCCGGACTACTGGTCTTGCTGGTCATCAATTATTCCGATGCGGTGCTTACGTTTAATTTAAAGTCGACCTATCTGCAGGCCTTTAGTGTGGTAACCTTGTTGGGGCTTACTAAACTGATCGATATGGGTACCGGTGTCAACTCTCAGATCATCGTTACCTCGCCCAAGTGGCGTTTCGAGTTGGTCAGTTATGTGATCTTATTGACCCTGATGCTTCCTTTAAGTTACTGGTTTACCAAAGAAAAAGGCATCGCGGGTACTGCGCTGGTTCAGCTATTCGCCATGGGATGCTATAACCTTTCTCGTATTCTCTTTCTATGGAATCAATATAAACTGCAGCCTTTTTCGCTCAAAACCCTCTATGCCCTGGCCCTTGCCGGAGCCGGTTGGGCCCTCTGTAATTTTTTATTCGGTGATTGGAGTGGATGGATGGCAATGGCCACACGAAGTTTGACCTTTACCGTATTCTATCTGGTCGGCATTTACCAATTACGGTTAACGCCCGATCTGTCAGAGCTAATGAGTACCATTAGAAAAAAACTGTCGAAATAAGCCGGTTAGCTGTAATAGCGTAGACGTTATTAGCGCGAGGCCACCGGGATGCGTCGGGCCTCGATAAATCGTTTTTGATAATACGGATCACTGATATCGCTAACGGTAACTCCGTTACTCACCG
>CAZZLP010000062.1:0-7510 GCA_964654705.1 uncultured Chitinophaga sp. | reverse complement strand
GGCCACCTTTCGCCCGCCCTGTTTGCCGCACAAATAGTACTTATTATCGGGCAATTCGGCCGGAGTAAAATAACTCATGTTCTCTACCAATCCGATAATGGGGATCTTGAGTTGTGCCTGTCCGAACATGGCGATTCCTTTCTTGGCATCGGCCAGGGCCACTGCCTGCGGCGTAGATACGATCACGGCACCGGTAACCGGAACCGTCTGCAGCAAGGTAAGATGAATATCGCCGGTGCCCGGAGGCATATCGATAACGAGATAATCAAGCCCCTCCCAGCAAACGTCAGTCACAAACTGTTTGACCGCGCTGCTAGCCATGGGTCCTCTCCATACCACGGCATTCTTTTCGTCTACCAACAGTCCGATACTCATCAATTTGATACCAAAGCGCTCGAGTGGAACGATCATTCCTTTTCCGTCAACTTCTTTCATCAATGGACGCTCGCCACGCACTCCGAACATAATGGGAACACTGGGTCCGTAGATATCGGCATCCATCAATCCTACCTGTGCGCCTCCTTGCGCAAGGGCCAGCGCCAAATTGGCCGCCACGGTCGATTTTCCCACACCGCCCTTTCCACTCACCACTGCGATTATATTTTTAACCTGGGGCAATACCGAAAGACCATCGACACGCTTGGTGCTGGTCTGAGCCGTAAAATTTACCCGTACCTGCGCCTCTTTGTTGACCAATAAGCGGATGGCATTGATGCAGGCGTTTTGCATCATATCTTTCATGGGGCATGCCGGCGTGGTCAACACAACGGTAAAAGAAACCTGTTGGCCGTTGATAACGATGTCCTTGATCATTTGGAGCGTGACCAGGTCTTTTCCCAGATCGGGTTCCTGAACATTTCGCAGGGCATCGAGTATTTGCGCTTCGGTCATTTTTTTTGTTTAACGGCTGAGTAAAACCGGTACAAAAGTAAACATTGCCGGTGGCAATTTGTTGTCGCAGTTAGGTCAGGACTGATTAATTTTGTGGAGTGAGATGTCCCCTTCTTTTTCTGCTTGCCCCGTTGCTCTTGATACCAACCCTGGCAAGTGCACAATTTGAGACCACCCGCGACTCTGTAGTACAATTATTCGGCGTTGTTATGACGGCCGACAGTCTGGTGGGCATTCCGGCGGTCAGCATTGTGGTTAAAGGGCAGAACCGGGGCACTATTACCAATAACCAGGGGGTCTTTTCGATCGTCGTGCTCAAAGGAGACCAGGTCGAATTCTCGCACGTTAGTTACCAGGGAAAGACAGTGCTCATCCCTCGCCAGCTGGTCGGTAACCAATACAGCATTGTTCAATTACTGATAGCCGATACGGTCTATTTGCCTGCCACGGTGCTCAAGCCCCGCCCCACCCCGGAGCAATTCGCCAGAGATTTTGTCAATGTGCAGGTACCCGATGATCAGTACGAGATTGCGCGAAAGAATACCAATGCCACCACCAGACGACTGTTACTTCGTACCGTGCCGGGCGATGGCGGCGAGGCCACCCGAATGCAGATGAACAAGATCGCCAATCGTGCGGTCTACCAGGGTCAAACTCCCCCTATGAACATTTTTAATCCGGCCGCCTGGGCCGATTTTATCGAGTCGTGGAAACGAGGTGATTTTAAAAAGAAAAACTAATAGTAGTTGATATGAGAAATATGGCAGTGATCGGAGCCGGCACCATGGGAAATGGAATTGCACATGTGTTTGCACAGCATGGCTGGAAGGTTACGCTGATCGATGTAAACGCCTTGCAACTTGAAAAAGCCGTTGCGACCATCAAAAAGAATCTCGAAAGGATGCAAGCCAAAGGGACCCTGCTACCCGAACAAGTGGCCAGCACCGTCGAACATATTCACACACAGACCTCACTTCCAGAGGGTGTTAAAAATGCCACCTTGGTCGTTGAGGCGGCCACAGAGAACAAAAAAATCAAACTGGAGTTGTTCAAAGCACTCGACGCGGCCGCTCCTTCGGATTGTATACTGGCCACCAACACCTCTTCTATACCCATTCAGACCATTGCCGCTGTTACGGGTCGCCCCGATAAAGTAATCGGTATGCACTTTATGAACCCCGTCCCTGTCATGAAGCTGGTAGAGATCATCACGACAAAAGAAACCAATAAGGCCGTTACCGAGCAGATCGTTGCCTACAGCAAAGACCTGCAAAAAGTACCCTGTGTGGTCAATGATTTTCCCGGCTTTATCGCCAACCGTATTCTGATGCCCATGATCAACGAGGCCATCTGCAGCTTACAAGAAGGGGTAGCCGGTGTAAGCGAGATAGACACCATTATGAAATTAGGAATGGCCCACCCTATGGGTCCCTTGCAATTGGCCGACCTGATTGGTTTGGATGTCTGTCTTTCTATTATGCAAGTACTGCACGAAGGATTCAAAACCGACAAATACGCACCGGCTAGGTTACTGGAACAATTGGTCAGCGAAGGTAAACTGGGTATTAAAACAGGAGAAGGCTTTTATCTGTATACGCCAGGAAGTAAGGAACTGGTGGTGAGCGGCAGGTTTCGCCCTTAATTTTATCGGAATGACACTTGCAGCAGCGCTCAAGTTCTATCAACAACTATTGGCACCCTCGACCGACCTGGCAGAGGCGCAGGCCATGACCACACTACTGCTCGAACAGGTGTTGGAAATCGATAGAAGTGAATTTCATAAAATGAGAAGTAGTTCACTGAACGACGAACAGACCGAAAGGTTATCAGCTTATGTCGATCGGATATTGGCCGATGAGCCCTTGCAATACGTGTTGGGAGAGGCTTGGTTTTGCGGATTAAAGTTAAAGGTAGACCGCCATGTACTGATTCCACGCCCCGAGACAGAAGAGTTGGTCGAATGGATCATTGCCAATTGTCGTTTTCCCGTCTCTGCGCTTTCGATCTTGGATATTTGCACGGGTAGTGGCTGTATTGCGCTGGCCCTGAAAAGAAGGATCAGAAAAGCCACCGTTACAGCCATAGACGTAGACCCACTTGCACTGCAGGTGGCCAGAACCAATGCGAAAGAACTGGGAATCGACATCGAATGCCTTCAGGGCGATCTGCTAAACCCGTCAATTTGTTCCACACTCCCTTTGTTCGATATTATCGTAAGCAATCCACCCTATGTTACCCGGCTAGAGGAGGCATCGATGAGCCCCACGGTGCTGGATTACGAACCGCACCTGGCGCTTTTTGCACCCGAAAGCGATCCTTTGGTCTTCTATAAAAGACTGGCTACGCTGGCCAAAGAAAAATTAAGCCCCGAAGGGCAACTCTTTGCAGAATTAAATCCAGCCCGGGCCGAAGAGATCAGCGCTATTTTTATAGCAAATGACTTGCAGGTAAGCATTAAAAAAGACATGCAAGAAAAAGAGAGGATGCTGCGCGCCTGGCGCTGACCGCTCAATCGATACGAGCCACTACTTTTGCTTTTTCTTTTTTGGCCAGCAGCATAATTTGATACACTTCTCCGTAATAGGCAGTGGTATCTGCATTGATAACCACCGTAGGAGTATCGACCAGGCTACGAACTCGTTTGATCTCTTGGGCCAAAGCGGCCTCGAATCGATCTGCTGCCACCGCAGTGGTACCCAGGTAGAACTGCTGATGGCGATCAATAGAGACCATAATATGTTGCTTGGCCTTGGTATCTTTTGTGCCTTTGGGAAGCCCCACTTTAATGACATTGGGGTTAGCCAACGTAGCCACGATCAAAAAGAACATCAGCAGAATAAACAAAATATCATTGAGGGAATCGGTGAATACCTCAGATTGCTCCTTATTTTTTTTTCTGAATCGCATGACAGAATTATCGGGTAGGCTCTTGTAAAACATCTAAAAAATCAGATACGGCAGACTCCATCTTGTGGGCTGTCTTTTCGATCTGCGTCATCAGATAGCTATAGAGCAGATAGGCGATCAATCCGATAAGCAGGCCCGAGATAGAAGTGATGAGCTTGGTATAAATACCCCCGGCAATGGTAGACACTTCAAACTCATTCGAGGTCGTGATACTCGAGAAAAGCTGCATCAGACCTACGAGCGTTCCTACGAAACCAAAGATGGGGGCCGCTTTAGAAACAACCGATAGCACGCCCAGATTTTTTTCGAGCTTGTACATTTCAAGTGCGCCCACATTATCCATACTTTTCTCGATAGCATCGATGGGCTTTCCAATACGCTGAATGCCCTTGTCGACGATACGAGCCACGGGGTTGTTGCTGTTCTTGGCAAAATTGCGAGCGGCCACCACGTTTCCGGTTACGATATGGTCGCGGATGATGTTCATGAAATTAACATCGATACGCCCGGCCTCCCGAATGGCAAAGTAACGTTCGGCAAAAACATAGACAACGGCCAGCAACATAATTCCCAGCGGGATCATAATCCAGCCACCGGTCGAAAGTAATTCCCACAAACTAAGGTATCCGTCGTGATTGGCATCTCCCGCCACTTGCTTGACGGCTGTTGCAACGGTATCGGTAATTTGCAAAAGATTGATCATGCGCGTATAGCTTTATACAAAGGTTGATTTTAAAAAGGCAAAATAAGGATAAAACTACTCTTTAAAGGAGGTGCCCGCCGACTTTAACATCAGCGCCTGGATCTGCTTCATGGTTTGTTCCATTCCTTCTGCACTACCATCTAAAAAGATCACATTACCCTTGCCGTATTCGGCAAAATTTTTGATAGCCTCGGTCCACATACTAAACAAGATCACATTGGTATCGAGGTTGGCCTGCTTCATTTGCTCGGCGGCTTCGGTCATACCGGCAGCCACCTCTTTTCTGAACAGTGCTACCCCCTGCCCCCTTAAGCGGGCTGCTTCTTTTTCGGCCTCGGCCGATATCTTGATAGCATTACCATCTGCCTCGGCAGCCTTTGTTTTAGTAATCAGCAAGGCCTGCCCTTCATTTTCGGCAGCAGCCTTAAGATTATTCGAAGCCACCACCTTGCTCATGGAATCCAGAATCAATTTATCAAAAGTGATATCATTGATCTGTAGATCTTGCAAATGATATCCCCATTCTTCGAGCGAATGGTCGACCTCTACTTTAACGTATTGTACGATCTCGCGACGAAGCCCCAACACCTCGGCTTGTTTTTTAGTGGCCACGAACGCACGGATATTTCCCTCGATGGTACGTACCAATGCCTGCATCAGGTCTTTATCGGCAATAAACTTAAAAGCCACCTTCTTTATTGTCTCCTCGTCGGCGTTTTGCACCGAATACAGCAGCATACTTTTAAAATACACATTGGCCTGGTCTTGTGTAACGGCCTGAAATTCCAACTCTACCGAGCGATTCTGTACCGACACTCGCTTAAATACGGTCTCTAAAAAAGGAATCTTAAAATTCAATCCGGGCCGAACCACGCGACGATACTTGCCAAAAAGGGTAACAACCCCCACATACCCCTGGTTGATGGTAAATAGTCCGGATAATACCACGCCAAGCAACAAAAAAAGATACCAGTTATGCCAAAGCCAAGTCAAGAATTCCATAATTTTTTTTTACAAGTTACAACTAAGTTTTCTCCTCGCAAATCCGAAGCAGTTGCACCAGCACCGAAACGGCCTGTTGCATATCCTGAACAGACACGTATTCTTTCTTGGAGTGAATCTGCTGCTGGCCCGCAAATATGTTAGGGCAAGGCAACCCCATAAAAGACAAACGGCTGCCGTCGGTTCCTCCGCGAATGCTTTCTTGTTTCACCACCAGACCCGTACTTTCCATGGCCTCTTTGGCAAGAGCCACCACCCTGGGATAACGATCCAGTACCTCTTTCATGTTCCGGTACTGTTCTGTCTTGACCCACTCGAATCGTGCTCCCGGAAAACTATGCACGGCCTCTTGCGTCAGTTGTAACAGCAGCTCCTCTTTTTGGCGTAACCCATCTGTTGTAAAATCACGAAGTAAGAAATGCAAGGTGCATTCCTCGGCCAGACCTTGCACGCTGACCGGATGAATAAACCCCTCCCGTCCCGATGTGGTCTCGGGAGAAAGGCCCGCTGCGGGCAGAGAGGCCAGCAACCTTCCGGCCACCTTGAGCGCACTGACCAGTTTATCTTTGGCATAGCCTGGATGAACGATCACGCCCCGAAGTGTAATCTTGATTTCATCGGCACAAAAGGTTTCATCTTCGAGCGATCCTAGATCTCCCCCGTCCAGCGTATACCCGAAATCAGCACTCAGTTTTTGCAGGTCTACATGCGCCGTACCCTTTCCGATCTCTTCGTCGGGAGTAAATAAAAGTCTGACTTTTCCGTGCGGTAACTCCGGATGGGTCATCAGGTAATGTGCCAGATCCATGATGATAGCTACCCCTGCTTTGTCATCGGCGCCCAAAAGCGTGGTGCCCGAAGCAGTGATTATATCGTGCCCGTGTTTTTGTTTCAGATAAGGATGGTCTGCTTCTTTGATCACTTGCGAGGGATCGTCGGGTAAAACCAGATCTTGACCCCGGTAATTTCTATGCACCAACGGTTTTACCCCCGAACCGCTGCAATCGGGAGCCGTATCAACATGCGCACAAAAACAAATAACGGGTAAGGGCTTGGGGCTGGTTGCCTCGATGGTGGCATAGACATAACCCCACTCATCGACAGCTGCATCGCTGACCCCCATTTCAAGTAGCTCTTGAACCAAAAGGGCTGCGAATGTTTTTTGCCCGGCTGTACTGGGAAAGGAGTCCGATGCAGGATTACTCTGGCTATCCAGTTGAACATAGCGCAAAAAACGCTGCTCAACGGTGTACGCATAACGTTGGAGCATCAGCAATCGTATTAAGGAAGAATAATCAGCGGACTGGCGCCATCGATGGCGACCAAC
Source organism: uncultured Chitinophaga sp. (assembly GCA_964654705.1). Lineage (GTDB taxonomy): Bacteria > Bacteroidota > Bacteroidia > Chitinophagales > Chitinophagaceae > JJ008. Next base: position 680 of record CAZZLP010000062.1, on the reverse strand, counting down.
TCAAGATCGAAAACAAGATCTTTTCCGGCCAGCGGATGATTGGCATCGAGCAGCACCGCCGTTTCTTTTATCTCGGTAACCGTTACTTGAAACTGTCTGCCCTGACCGTCGCTCATCTGTAAAGGCATCCCTATGGTGATCTCCATATCGGCAGGAAACCTGTCTTTTGGCATTTCTATGACCATCTCGGCACTGTGCGGACCGTATGCCTCCATAAAGGGGATCTGGATGGTTTTTTTATCTCCGACCGACATACCGGTTACGCCATCGTCGAAGCCTTTGATGACAGCCCCGCTGCCAACTTCGAATTCGAGTGGTTCACGCCCGGCAGAAGAGTCGAATGTTTCGCCAGAAACAAGCTTGCCATGGTAATGTACCTTTACTTTATCTCCGCTCTTGACCGCAGCCATATAGATCTCATTTAAATGGATTGCAAGGTAACCATAATGGAGCGGTTGTCGACTAATTTTTTTTGACCATGAACCGATTGCTTATTTTTACCCGTATCAATAGTCGAAATCTTATGAGACATATCCTGATTTTTTTACTAAGTTGTTTGCTTGCCATTACCACCCGGGCCCAAAAAGTAAGTTCAACCTCTGAAAAAGAAAAAACACCCGTCATCTTGCCCGGAGCAGCACAGGTAAAAAGTTATTTGCCCCTGCTGCAAGGAAAAAGAG
>CAZZLP010000061.1:0-7609 GCA_964654705.1 uncultured Chitinophaga sp. | reverse complement strand
TTGGAGGCAAACCTTACTTTGCCTTACCGGCCTGGATACCGGTCACATTTGAGCTGACCGTGCTGTTCGCTGCGGTGGGGATGGTGCTTACCTTTTGCTGGTTGTGCCAGTTGGCCCCTTTCGTCAAGAAAGACCATTTTAATCCCCGCTCTACCGACGATACGTTCGTGATGGCATTGGAGTGCACGGGTTCTACCAACGAGACCGAGGCACAACAGTTCTTGCAATCGATCGGCGCTACCGACGTAAAAGTGGAGACCCGTGAGACCGGTTGGTGGTTGGGGAGCTATGCCCACGATAAAATGCGCTTCGAAAAAAAATAATTCGCTGGTCTTTTTAATAATAGACGATGACAAAAAACATACTACTAACAGGAACCTTGGCACTGGCATTGTTCTTTGCTGCCTGCAATAGCGTGCGTCGCGAAGAAGGACGAGTCTACATGCCCGATATGGCGTATAGCCGTGCTTACGAGACCTATGCCTCTACCGCTGCCCTGCAAGAGGCCGGCGTACATTACAATGCCCGTCCGGTAGAAGGTACCGTGGCGCGCGGAGCGCTGGCCGCTTATCCTTTTGCCAATGATTCTGTGGGCTATGCTCGATCTGCAGAAGTAAAAAATCCGCTGGACGTTGCAGCGATAGATATGACCGAGGCCGAGCGGATCTATTTGATCAATTGTGGTATCTGCCATGGTACCAAGCTCGATGGCAATGGCCCCTTATGGAAAGGCGGCGATGGACCCTATACAGCGGCCCCCCGCAACCTGATCGGCGATCCGCTAGCCCTTAACATGGCCGAGGGTACGATGTTCCATTCTATTACTTACGGAAAGAATTTGATGGGAGGATATGGCCCTCAACTCAGCTCTAAGCAGCGTTGGGAAATTGTCGCCTACATTAAATTAAAACAAAAAGAGGCCGGTGGCAGTGCGGCTCCGACAACTGCTGCAGCTCCTGCCGGAAACTAAACGAATTAATGCATTTTAAATAACGAATGATGGCTATCCGATCTACTTTTACCGTCCCCAAGCGCTTTCAGACTATCTCTATGGCGCTGATGGCTTTCGGTCTGCTTTCGATCATTGGTCTTTGGGTGACCAGTGGGTCGAGTGACGATCCCAAAGAACAGGCGCGCTTTTGGGCCTCGCTGTTACAAAACAGTGTATTCTTCTTGTTGGTCGTAAACGCCTCCATGTTCTTTATCTGCATTACCACCCTGGCCTGGGGCGGTTGGCAGATGGCCTTTCGCCGTGTGCCTGAAGCCATTTCGGCCGTGGTCCCGGTCATTGGGGTTATTTGCGGGGCTATTTTACTGGCCATCGTTTTCGGAGACAATCACTCCATCTATCATTGGACCGATGCGGAGCACGTGATGCACGATCCCATCCTTTCGCACAAGAAAGGATTTTTGAATAAACCCTTCTTTGCCATCGCTACCATTATTACCATTGCCGGTTGGTCGTTGTTAGGCTATAAGATGCGTCAGCTTTCCAGAAAACTGGACAATGAACCCCTGGCAACACTCGAAGAGCGTAAGCAATATATTTTCAGCAATACCGTATGGGCCGCCTTGTTCATTGTATTGTTCTCGTTAACGGTAATGTCCTCTATTCCCTGGTTATGGCTCATGAGCATCGATGCACACTGGTACAGTACCATGTACAGCTGGTATACCTTCGCCAGCACCTTTGTATCGGGTATTGCATTGATCGCCCTCTTTGTGATCTTCTTAAAGAACAATGATTATCTGGAGTACGTCAACAACGAGCACCTGCACGATCTTGGAAAGTTCATGTTCGCGTTCTCTGTTTTTTGGACTTATCTGTGGTTCTCGCAGTTCATGCTTATCTGGTACGCGAACATTCCCGAAGAGACCATTTATTTTCAGCCCCGGGCACATGGTATTTACAAAGGCATCTTCTGGCTCATGTTCATCATCAACTTTATTGCGCCTTTACTGATCTTGATGACCCGCAATGCCAAGCGTAATTACGGAACGGTGGCCCTGATGGCGGTACTGATCATCTTCGGACACTGGCTCGATTTTTACCAGATGGTATTTCCGGCCGTCTCGCCCGGTAAAGTGCCCAACATTATTTATGACCTGGGTATTGCCCTCGGATTCATAGGATTGATCATGTTCGTGACCGGCCGCGCCCTGACCAAAGCGCCCCTGCTGGCCCGCAATCATCCTTTTGTAAAAGAGAGCTTGATCCATCATACCTGATCAAAGAAATTATCGAATCGAATACATGAAACTTTAACTGACGATTATTTATGCAGACATTCTTCATCCTTGCGATTTTGGTTTTGGTGTTTGTGATCATTCTGCAAATCTCCAAGGCCAGTGAGTATGTGTCACAGATAAAGGGATATGAAAACGCCCGCAAGCAATCGAATCGCATCAACGGCTTTATGTTGCTGGGTTTTTTGATCTTTGGATTGATCGGCGTTTATCTCTGCAATGAGTGGCTCAAGGACCGCATTTTGGGCGAACCCGCTTCCGATCACGGCGAACTGGTAGACCGGATGTTGTACGTAACCTTGGCCGTTACATCGGTTGTTTTTCTCTGTACGCAAGTTGCGCTTTTCTGGTTTGCCTATAAGTACCAGGAGTCCGATCATCGTAAAGCGTATTACTATCCTCATAACAATAAACTGGAATTAATCTGGACGGTCATTCCCGCTATTGCATTGAGCGTATTGGTGGGCTTCGGTATCTTCTATTGGTTCAAGATTACCGGTCCGGCCCCCAAGGATGCCATGGTAGTAGAGGTGGTTGGTAAGCAGTTCGGTTGGGAGTTTCGTTATCCCGGTGCCGATGGCGTACTCGGAAAAAAATATTTCAAGAAGGTAGATGCTGTCAATGGAAATCCTGCCGGACAGTTATGGGAAGATCCCGCTAACCACGACGATGTGTTCGTAGAGCAAGAAATGCATCTGGTGGTAGGAAAGCCCGTACAACTCGTTATTGGTGCCAAAGACGTGATACACGATGTGGGGCTGGTTCATTTTCGCATGAAGATGGATGCCGTTCCCGGTACGCCCACTACCATGTGGTTTACGCCCAAGTTCACGACCAAAGAGATGAAGGAGAAGACCGGTAACAAAGACTTTGTCTATGAACTTTCGTGCGATCAGATGTGTGGCAAGGGGCATTGGAGCATGCGAGGCATCATTGTGGTCGAGACACAAGAGGAGTTCGATGCCTGGTTGGCCGCAAAAAAACCACAATACCTGGTCGCTAATCCCGATAAAGACCCCGCTGCCAAAAAGGACAGTGCCGCAGCCGCCTTACCGATGGCTGCTGCCGTCGCCAAAAATTGATCAGTAAAAAATTAACACTTTTAAATACGAAGACAATGAGTGAAACAATGATGACAACTGCCGCCGTAGCCGGACAAGCTACTACGCACCACGAGGAGCACGGACATCACCAAGAGTCCTTTATTTCGAAGTACATCTTTAGCATGGACCACAAGACCATCGGAAAGCAGTTTCTGATTACGGGTATTGTGTGGGCCATTTTGGGAGGGCTGTTTTCTGTATTATTCAGACTCCAGCTGGGATACCCCGACAGGGCTTTCCCCATCTTGGAAACGTTCTTTGGTCAATGGGCCAAGGGCGGACAAATTCAGCCTGAGTTCTACTATGGGTTGGTCACTATGCACGGAACTGTACTGGTCTTCTTTGTATTGACAGCCGGATTGAGCGGTACCTTTGCCAACATTCTTATTCCGCTGCAGATCGGTGCACGCGATATGGCCTCTCCATTCCTTAATATGCTTTCGTACTGGTTCTTCTTTTTGGCCAGCGTGGTCATGATGTCCTCGATCTTTGTCAACACCGGTCCCGCTTCTGGTGGATGGACCATGTATCCTCCTCTTAGTGCGCTCAAGCAAGCCGGAGACGGTCAAAAGATCGGTACTGATCTATGGCTGGTCAGTATGGCGCTGTTCATTGTCTCTTCTTTGCTCGGTGGACTCAACTATATCTCTACGATCCTGAACATGCGTACCAAAGGGATGAGCATGACGCGTATGCCCCTTACTATTTGGGCGGTATTCTTTACGGCGATTTTGGGAGTTCTTTCTTTCCCTGTACTGCTTTCCGGCGCCATCTTGTTATTGTTCGATCGCAACCTGGGTACCAGTTTTTACCTGAGTGATATCGTTGTCAATGGAGAGGTGCTTCCCAACGAAGGAGGAAGTGCCATTCTTTATCAGCACTTGTTCTGGTTCTTGGGTCACCCCGAGGTGTATATCATTCTATTGCCCGCCATGGGAATGGTCTCTGAGATTCTTTCGGTCAACAGCCGCAAACCCATCTTTGGTTATATGGCCATGCTCGGTTCATTGTTCGCCATTGCCATTCTGGCCTTCTTGGTATGGGCGCATCACATGTTCGTAACCGGACTCAATCCGTTCTTGGGCTCAGTATTCGTACTGCTCACCTTGCTGATCGCAGTGCCTTCGGCCATTAAAGTTTTCAACTGGCTGACCACCCTATGGAGAGGGAATATTCGCTTTACGCCTGCGGCGCTATTTGCCATCGGCTTTGTAAGCTTGTTTATCTCCGGCGGTCTGACCGGTATTTTCTTAGGCAACTCTACTATCGACATTCACTTGCACGATACGATGTTCGTGGTCGCGCACTTTCACATTGTAATGGGTGTGGCCTCTTTCTTTGGCATGTTTGCAGGCGTCTATCACTGGTTTCCAAAAATGTTCGGTCGTTATCTGAATAACACGATGGCCTATATTCACTTCTGGGTTACCATGATTGGGGCTTACCTGATCTACTGGCCCATGCACTACCAAGGGTTGGCCGGTGTTCCTCGCCGATACCTCGATAAGAGCGGATGGGTCAACTTTAATAATTTCAGGGATCTCGATCAGATGATCACCATTGTGACCATCGTGGTTTTTGCTGCACAATTATTGTTCGTGTTCAACTTCTTCTATTCTATTTACAAGGGCAGAAAAGTGCGTTCACAAAATCCATGGGGAGCCAACACGCTTGAGTGGACCACCCCCATCAACCCCGGACACGGTAACTGGGAGGGAGATATTCCCGAGGTACATCGCTGGCCTTATGATTATGCCAAGGATGGACGCGAGTTTATTCCTCAGACCGAGCCCATAGGGGCAAATGAAAGTAAACATTGATGCCAAAGGGTTGCATCGTAGCAACCCGGCATTGCTGTTGTTGAAATAGTTTTTTTGAAAAAAGGCGAAGGATTCATGAAGATCAGGGATTATATACAATTGATGAAGCCTTCGCTGAGTATCATGGTGGTGTTCAGCAGCGTTATCAGTTATCTGCTGGCCCCCAAGGTGGTCGAATATGACTGGCTGATGATACTCTTGCTCTTTGCAGGTGGGATGTTGGTGACCGGAAGTGCCAATGCGATCAATCAGGTGGTAGAACGCGAAACCGATGCACAAATGAAGCGTACTGCCAACCGGCCGATCGCAGCGAAACGACTTTCGCCCGAGCAGGGATGGATCTTTGCCATCCTGACCGGTGCGGCAGGCGTATGGATGCTGGGAAATTGGTTTAACTGGACAGCGGCCTTATTGGCCGGTTTCAGTTTGTTTCTCTATGCGTTCATATATACGCCGCTTAAAAAGGTCAATTCGATCGCAGTGCTGGTCGGAGCCGTACCGGGTGCCTTACCCTGTTTGATCGGGTGGGTGGCCGGACAAGATGATCTTTCGCTGGGAGGATGGATCTTGTTCGCCTTTCAGTTCTTTTGGCAGTTTCCGCATTTTTGGGCAATTGCCTGGGTGGCGCATCAAGATTATTCCGCAGTGGGATTTCGTTTACTGCCCTCTCAACAAGGTCCTACCCGGTTTACGGCGATACAGACCATTGCGTATTCGCTGTTGCTGGTACCGGTCACGTTGCTGCCTTTTTTTATCGGCATGTCGACCACCGATCATTTACAAGGATTGATCGCCATAGCAATGGTCATCCTGGCCAATGTGTTCATGATCGGGCGATGCATCAATTTGTATCGTACGATGGAGGTAAAAGCAGCGCGCCGGGTAATGTTTGGAAGTTATTTGTACTTACCGCTGATCTTGTTCGCCTTGCTGCTGAGCAAGACAACGACAGCGTAAAGAAAAGAAGATAGAACGTGAGCAATACGACCACTACAAAAATGCATCCACACAAGTTTACCTTGTGGGTAGCCATGGGCAGCCTCATCATGATGTTTGCCGGGCTTACCAGTGCGTTTATTGTAAAAAGCAACCAAGTAGGATGGAAGTCGGTGACGCTGCCTTCTGTGTTCTGGTTGTCTACGATCGCTATTGTATTGAGCAGTGGCACAGTTTATTTGGCGCTGCGCAGCTTTCGCGAACGAGAGATGGCTAGATACCGTGTGTGGATGGGTATAACATTGGTACTCGGAATCTTATTTGTGGTGCTGCAGTGGAATGGCTTCTTGGCATTGTGGGCCCAACAGATCACCTTTCGGGGTTCTGGGGCCGGACAGTTCTTGTATGTGATCTTCGGATTGCATGCCTTGCACGTAGTGGGAGGGGTCGTGGTGCTCAGTGTACTGCTGACAAAAGCTTTTTTTGGACGAATAAAAATATACAGTTCAATTCCGGTCGAGATCGCAGCAACGTACTGGCACTTTGTAGATGCATTGTGGATCTACCTTTTGCTTTTCTTTTTGCTGATCGGCGGTAATTGAAACCAACCAACACTAACGAAAACGAAACAATAACGTATGGCTACATCGGCAACCCTTCAACCCACCAAGTGGTGGACCGGCGGTAAGAGTCCCTTTAACATGGAGTACGGCAAACTCATGATGTGGTATTTCTTAATGAGTGATGCTTTTACATTCGGGGCTTTTTTGATCTCGTACGGTACCATCCGCTTTAGCCAAAACTTTTGGCCCGATCCCAACGTAGTGTTCAATGCCTTTCCGGGGGCCGGGCATGCCAATCTTCCGCTGGCCTTTGTAAGCGTGATGACCTTTGTGCTGATCATCTCTTCGGTGACCATGGTGTTGGCCGTACATGCCGGTCACAATAATAATAAGAAAGAAGTGGTGAAGTGGCTGTTCTGGACCATCATTGGCGGGGCGGCTTTCTTGGGCTGTCAGGCTTGGGAATGGCATCACCTTATTACGGGCGAACACGTAGTGCTGGCCGATGGTAAACTCGATATTATCGGGCAAAGCATGCGTGGCAATCCTTGGGGAAGACTGGTGCCTGAAGAGCAGGTGCTGGCTGCCTTGCAGAACACCTCGCACGAGACCTTGCTACAGCTTTCTCAGATGGGGCATCACGGAACGACCGGAGTCGATCACGGAGCTCTCTCGCACGAACAATTGCTAAAGTCCATTCAAGTGGCCGAGTTGCATGTGCGAGAAAAAGGGCCGGTTGCTTTCGGCGGCTACTTCTTTGGCATTACCGGTTTTCATGGTTTTCACGTTTTTTCGGGGGTCATCATCAATATCGTGATGTTGCTGATGACGCAAAAAGGGGTCTTTGAGCGCAGAGGCCATTACCTGATGATCGAAAAGGCCGGCTTGTACTGGCACTTTGTAGACTTGGTATGGGTATTTGTGTTCCTTTGTTTTTATC
>CAZZLP010000060.1:0-7676 GCA_964654705.1 uncultured Chitinophaga sp. | reverse complement strand
GTTGTCCGGATACCGGCCCTCCTGTTCCGGGAGTATTTCATCTCGAAGAACTTTATCTTTTATTTTCAGCTATCATCAACAGCGGTCGTACCATTATAGGATTCGATCTTTCGGAGGTCGGTACCAGCGATACGGACTGGAACGCCAATGTAGCCGCCCGACTTCTGCTTAAACTTTGTAACTTGCTTTCCAGCGCTAATCGCTGATGGCCACATGCAAAATGCTTTTGCCAATTTCTCGCTGACCCTCATCAACACAAAGCAAAAACAATACCTGATGTTGGGCTGGTGGATCATTGCCCTCAATGGGCTTGTTAGCTTGTTCGCCGCTTATGCCGCATACCCCGATAAACAAAGGTCACTGATAGTGCTTGGGCTGCTCACCCCCCTGCTGATCGTATTGATCAATGGACGGTGGGGTACTAAGAAGAAAGGCCCCTCTCAACAGATCCGGTTCTTTTTGATCTTTATGACGAGTGCCTGGTGGGCCAACGGTTTTTACCTTCCCGGATCGGTTCTGCTACTTTTACTGCTTCTGTTTACGATCTCGCTGCGGCCACTGCAGGTACGGTTTTGCGAACAGGGTATTGAGTATCCCTCCTTTCCAAAGAAACTGATCGGCTGGAACAATGTAACGCAAGCGATCGTAAAAGACGACTTGCTGACCATCGACCTGCGATCGAACAAGCTGATCCAGCAACCTATTGAGAAAAGCAGCTTTATCGACGACAGAGAACTACAGGAATTCAATGGCTATTGTCAACAAAAAATAAAGAACCCTTAAATGCCTTCTCCCTATCTGCTCTACTCCGATGCAAATGGAAAGATCTTCGAAGACCGTACGCTCTATGTAACGGGCAGAACCGGCTGGGATGCCATAGCCATTGCAGCAGAAGACTGGATAGAACTGCCCGACGGCGGAAGCCTGTATGAGCTTCCGGGCCGAAAAGGGATCGGTATCGATGTTGTTACCGGAGAGATGCGGCTTTGTGAAAAAGGCTGGGCCGTTGCGGCATTTATTCCTCCGGCACATACCGGATTTTACCTGGCCGCTTACGAGACCGCACCCGAAGCCCCGACCCTTCCTCTTTTTTGTTATACCGCCGTAGGTTGGCATAACGATAAATTTTACGTGCCTGCCACGCGCATTGAGCAAGACATCAGACAAGATTGCAGCGGTTACGACCAAGACGCTATCAATAATGGGACAAAACAATTACTGAAAGTCTATCCGCATAACCGACTCGTCAAACACCTGATGGAGAATTGTTGTCAGACCTACCAATGCCCTGCCGCGCGTAATTTTTCGTTAGGAAGATGGGAATGTCCTGTTCCTGTTTCTCCGGCCTGTAATGCCAACTGCGTTGGTTGTATCTCTCTACAACCCGACGAGGAGCCCATCGTATCGACGCAAGACCGATTACAATTCAAGCCCACCGCCGAGGAGATCGTTGAATTTACGGTACCGCATCTGGAGACAGCCCCCTTTCCTATTATTAGTTTTGGACAGGGCTGCGAGGGCGAACCCCTGCTCATGTGGGAGACCATACGAGAAGCCATTATCGAGATCAGAAAACATACTGCTAAAGGAAGCCTCAACATCAATACCAATGGATCGAACCCTGATGCAGTTCGCGAACTTTGCAAAGCGGGGCTCAACTCCATTCGGGTCAGCACCAACTCGGCCCGGCGAGAGATCTACATGCCCTATTACCGCCCCAACAATTACCAGTTTGAGGATATTGTAGAAAGCTTAAAGGTCATGACCTCCTTTGGCGGGTGGACCTCGATCAACTATTTTGTTTTTCCGGGCATGACTGATGCCGTTGCCGAATACGAAGCACTACGCAGGCTGATTGCTACCACCGGTCTAAAGATGATACAGTGGCGCAACTTTAATATCGACCCGGATTGGTATCTCGGCAAGATCGGGGTCACCGATACCGGCGAATGCATGGGCGTTAAAAATATGCAACTGGCCCTGCGTGATGAATTTCCGGAGCTACGGTTCGGATACTTTAATCCTCCCATAGAACGTATACGAGGACGCTTCGAGATGGACTTTGCCCGTTAAAAAAATTTTTTTAACAAGTTATTGAACGCCTCCATTCGATAATGAACTAGTTTAGCCGTTAACAAAGTAATTTTTGAAACGATGGCCACTACCCTCTTTCTTACTCCCAACAACAGAGCTTCGGCCATAACGGGCGCTACCGCACTGATCATCGGGTTGCTATTGTTCTTTTTAAAATGGAAGATCCCGGTCTTTGAACAAACCACGTCGCAGAACAGCGTAGAAGTAGAGGTCAATTGGCCACCCGACCCACCGGCCGAAGAAGATGGCGGCGGCGGTGGAGGTAATACGACACAAGCCAACGCAGCAGCGGGAATGGCCAGCGAGGCACCTATGACCCCGGGTACGCCCGATCCGGCAGCTAGCGGCGAGACAGACGAAAAAAGCAGTGCCGCTGCCTTGCCTGTTACCAAGACAAGTAAGCCCGATAACAAAAAGATAAAACCCACCAGTGCCACCACCAAGCCGGTGCCGGTGGCAAAGATCCCTTCTCCGCCCCAACCCAGAGCGGTGATGGGAAGAACCTATACGGGCGCTGCCACCGGTGGCGGAGCAACCGAACAATTTGAGCAAACCGGCGGAAGGGGCAATGGCCTGGGAGCAGGAAACGGAGACGGCACCGGCGGAGGAAGTGGTGGTGGTCTGGGAGGCGGAACAGGCACCGGCGCAGGTCTGGGTGTGGGCCCACGCGTGACCAGTGGCGACAGAAAGATCGTACGCTCTTATGCGTTCGAAGGAGATCTCAACAAGGCGACCATCTATGCCAACATTTTAGTGGCGCCCGACGGCAGCGGACAATTGGTCGGTCTTGCAAAGGGCTCCTCTACTACCGGTGCTGCCTACAAACAAGCTATCGTTCGTTATCTAGAAAAGATGCGTTTCAATGCATCCGATCATGAGTCGATGGTCACCGTGCAATTTAATTTCAGGATCAATTAAGGCGCTGCACACTGAATGGATTATCAGCAAACCATCGACTACCTGTTTTCCAAACTTCCGATGTTTAGCCGGATAGGCGCAGCGGCGTATAAAAAAGATCTCTCCAATACGCTTGCCTTATGCGAAGTACTCGACAATCCCCAAAAAAAGATCAAGACCGTTCATGTCGCTGGCACCAACGGAAAAGGATCGGTGAGCCATATGATCGCGGCCATTTTGCAATCGGCAGGTTACAAAACGGGACTCTATACCTCTCCGCATCTCTATGACTTTCGCGAGAGAATAAAGATCAATGGCAAGATGATCAGTGAGGGGCAAGTGATCAACTTTACCGATGCCTTGCGACCGACGATAGAAAAGATCGAACCCAGTTTTTTTGAGGTGACCGTTGCCATGGCCTTTGATTGTTTTGTTAGAGAAAACGTGGACATAGCCATCATTGAAACCGGGTTGGGAGGAAGACTCGATAGCACCAACGTGATCACGCCACTGGTATCGGTGATCACCAATATCGATTGGGACCATACGCAACTGTTGGGAGACAGTCTGGAGAAGATCGCGACTGAAAAAGCGGGGATCATCAAAAACGGTGTGCCGGTCGTTATCGGAGAACCTGTCTCGCCTACTCTTGCGGTCTTTACACAAAAAGCAAGCACCGAAAACGCACCGCTGCACCTGGCCAATAAAAAAATTACGCTGCAACACTATGAATGGAAAGACGAAAACCTTTTGGTGCAGGTAGCTAAAAAAGAAGAACCTCCGGTGCGCTATACACTGGACCTTCACGGTATTTACCAGACCAAAAATGTACTTACCGTTTTAGAGACCGTCTCACAATTACAGGCCTTGGGATGGATCATTGACGAGAAAGCGATCTCGAAGGGACTTTCTGCTACCCGGGTCCTGACTGGTCTGGGAGGAAGATGGCAAACCATCGGGCATCGCCCCACTACCATCATCGATGTGGCACATAACGAAGCAGGCATTCGACAACTGCAACAGCAACTCCGGCAAACCACTCATCATGCCTTGCATATCATCATCGGAGTGGTCAGCGATAAATCAATAGACCCGATGTTGTCGCTCTTACCCCAAGAAGCCACTTATTATTTTACAAAGGCACAGTTGCCAAGAGCACTATCCGAAAATGAATTGCAAAAGGCGGGTCATCTGGCTGGACTTAAGGGTAATTGCTACCCTGATGTTAAAGCGGCCCTGTCGGCAGCCAAAGCAAACGCAACGCACGATGACCTGATCGTGATCTGCGGTAGTATCTTTTTAGCGGCCGAGATTAATCTTCACGAATCGAATGACCGGTCAGGTGAATAAAGACATCCTCTAAAGTAGCCAGCTTTACTTCTTTTTTTCTTTCAAAACCGGTAGCGACAAGGTCGTCGATCAATTTGGAGGGAGCGTCCAGGGCAATGATCTTGCCTGCGTCCATAATGGCGACCCGATCACAGAGGTATTCGGCCTCGTCGAGATAATGGGTGGTCAAGACTACCGTAGTACCCTGTTGATTGATCGCACGGATCGTTTCCCAAAGACTGCGACGGGCTTGGGGGTCTAGCCCGGTAGTCGGCTCATCCAAGAAGATCACCTGTGGCTGATTGATAAGTGTGGTGGCCACAGAAAAACGCTGTCGTTGCCCTCCGCTCAACTCTTTGACCTTAGCCCTGGCCTTATCTTGAAGATTGACCTGCGCCAGCAACTGCAACGCATCGACCGTACAGTTGTAAAGACCGGCAAAAAGCTCGATCAATTGAACCAGGTTAAGTCCGGGATAATAACCACTGCTTTGCAGCTGTACCCCGATGATCTTTTTGATGGCGGCCGGTGATTCGTCTAACGAGCATCCGTCTACCCGCACGCTACCGGATGTCTTGGTACGAAGGGTCTCGATAATTTCAAGGGTGGTCGACTTACCCGCGCCATTAGGACCCAACAGCCCAAAGACTTCTCCTCTTTTTACGGCAAAACTGATCGAAGCTACTGCTTCTAGATCACCATAGCGTTTAACGAGATGATCAACCTCTATGATATTGTTATGCATGTTATGATAGATGTGTTTCCAATTCTTCCATCATCGCCTTACTGCCTACAAAAAAGGGACAACGTTCGTGCAGCGAAGAAGGTACAATATCGAGTGTTCTGATTTTTCCGTTGGTAGCCTTGCCGCCCGCTACACCCACAATAAAGGCAAAGGGGTTGCATTCGTACAACAGCCGGAGCTTTCCATCCGGTTTGCTACTGGTGCCAGGGTACATAAAGATACCGCCCTTGATAAGGTTGCGGTGTACATCGGCCACCATACTGCCCACATAGCGCTGTCTGAGCGGACCACCCTGCTCTTTGGCTTTCTGCTGGCAGGCGTTGATGTACGATTGTACGCCCTTATCGAATTCGAAAAAGCTTCCATGATTGACCGAGTAGATCTTTCCTTTTTCAGGACAGCGAATATCAGGATGACTCAGGGTCCATTCACCGATCGAGGGGTCGAGCGTAAAGCCATTGACACCCCTTCGCGTGGCATAGACTAACATGGTAGAAGAACCATACACCACATAACCGGCCGCGACCTGGCTGCTGCCGGGTTGCAGAAAATCTGCCTGCGTTACCACCGTTCCTACCGGAGTAACCCGCCTATAAACGCCAAAGATGGTGCCGATCGATACGTTCACATCGATATTGCCGCTTCCATCGAGGGGGTCAAACAGGCAAACGTATTTGGAGTGAATACTTTTTTCATCGTCAAAGGCCACAAAATCATCAAGCTCCTCACTGGCAATACCAGCACAACTAATACCATGCTGCAGCACTTTTATAAACTGATCATTGGCGAAAACATCAAGCTTCTTTACTTTTTCTCCTTGCACGTTTACCGTGCCGGCATCGCCCAGAATATCGACCAATCCCGCCTTATTGACTTCTACGTTGACCCTTTTGGCAGCAAGGCCGATATTACGCAGCAGGTTCGAGAGCTCGCCGGTGGCTTGCGGAAAATCGCGCAGCTGCTGTATGGTAAATTCATCGAGTGTTTGGACCTTTCTGTTTATAGACATAGGATATTATTTTGCGTCGATGGTCAGGGTTTGAAGCATTTTTTTAGGCACCGGTTTTTTTGCCAATAACGCTGGTGACCAAATTGGCATGGTTTCCAGTTGCTCGATTAGTTTTTCTTGCAACCGATCGGCATCCTTTACACCGCGCACGATGGTAAAGTTAACGGGAACACCGTCTTTGTCGACCACAAATTCTATTTGAACAAAGGCTCTTTTGGCGCCTTCAGGCAAATAAACGGAGACCGCAGCACTTACTTGTTCTAGAAATTGGGTAAACGCCTCTGTTCCGCCCGGATAACGGGGCCATTGGTCTACATAGTCGGGCAGTACCCCCAACTGGCGAATCTTTCGAGGCGCTACCACCTTGGAGGCCGCCCACCCTTTTTGATCTAAGGGCAGCGAAGCCAGGGAGGTACTGCTCTTGAGAGCGGTCGTGTTTCTGACATCGTTTATGTGGTAGCGCCCGTCATCGGTGATCATGACAATGGGCAAGCGTCGATTCTTTTCAAAATAAGTAAAGGCATCCTTTAATTGGTCTGAAAAATCTTTTAACGCCGGATCGTCTTTGGTTAACTCACTCAGGTATGTTACACTTTTAGGAACGTCATAACGGCAAGGAAAAATATGCACCGGAATATAATGTTGCCCCTGTTCGCGCGCATAGGCAGCCAGCACATAGAGCTCATCGATCTGCTGGTCGGTAATCGGAATACAGCCTACCGTTACACAACTGCCATGAATGTAGATATCGCCACCCGGTTTAAGGGAATCGCTGAGCACTCGATCGCTGGCATTGGGATAATTAAGTCCGAGCGACAAATAATAATTGCTGTTAGGATTGAATTCGTTGATATAGTAAAACCCCTCGGGCACCTGAAAATCGCCCTGCATTCTTTTGGGTCCAAGCGATCCGGCCAGCGCACAAACAGGATACACCTTAAACAAACGAAAAGAATCGGCGGGTCGCTGTTTGACCCACACCTCTAGCTGGCTGTCGTATTTGAAAGAGCGGATATAGATATAGTTGGCCGGCCAGATAAGTTTTTTGGCAGCGAATTGTTTTTTGAGCGTATCGACCTTACGAGCCATGGCCTCTTGGGGCCGAGAAAAACTGCGTTGGTAATCGATGAACGAGTAATAGGTAGAGCCCCCCCTGGAGAGACCATACGATGCTTGGGAGCGAGCAGCAATCGGAAGCAACAGCAACAGACCGACCCGAAAAAACCACCCCGGCAACGAACGAATCAGATCGGATCGAAATAAGATCATAGGCGGTTTTATACTAAGCACAGTTTGAAGGTATGCACCTCATCAGAAATTTCCTCTGGCCTCTTGCTCGCGCTCGATGGCTTCGAACAAGGCCTTGAAATTGCCTTTGCCAAAACTTTTAGCTCCCTTTCGCTGAATAATCTCAAAGAACAAAGTAGGACGATCTTCGACAGGCTTAGAGAAAAGTTGCAATAAATAACCCTCATTATCACGATCGACCAAGATACCCAGCTCGCGAAGCGGTGCCAGGTCTTCGTCGATAGTCCCGACCCGTTCGAGCAGATCATCATAATACGTGGTAGGTACTTTTAGAAATTCCACGCCCCTGTTCAT
>CAZZLP010000059.1:0-7704 GCA_964654705.1 uncultured Chitinophaga sp. | reverse complement strand
AAATATTCCAGGGGGTGAAATTTTTCGTTCAGTAGTTGACCGTACGATTCAGGGTGAAGGAGAATGTCATTAAGGGAGAGTGCTGGAAAATTTACTATCCCTTTCATAATTAAGTATTCCCTGAAAGAAAGGCCCGGTAGATCGTAAAGAAGCGCCCTTCTGCTTAAATCTCCCTCCTCTTTTGCAATATCAATAATAGAAGAACCGGTAAAGAAAATTTGCAGGTCAGGGTAGAAGTCAAACAAATTTTTTATCTCCGCAGACCAGCCCGGGTATTTATGTACTTCGTCTAAAGCAAGAATTCGTCCTCCTTGTTTGTAAAACGTATCTGCTGTTTCTTTCAAGTTGTGACCAGAAAAGTAGAGGTCATCCATGGCAAAATAGGCGGCCTTGGAAGCCGGGAGAGACAACTCTTTAAGATGCTGGAGTAGGAGGGTGGTTTTACCCACGCCACGTGCTCCCTTTACACCTATTAACCTTTCCTTCCAGTTGATGTCTTTATGCAGGAAGCGCTTAAAGTCAAGGCGGGTGTAGTTGAGTAGGCGGGCGGATTGTTCCAGTAGTATCTCCATAATGCATAATTAAAAGTTCAAAAATACAAATAAATGCATAACACATTGTGCAAAATCTTTATTTACGAGTACAGATTTCCAGACTTGGGCTAATACATTGATGGGTGTACTAAAATCCAACAAAAAAAGCGCAACTAACAGATAATCAGTTAATTACGCTTCATTTTCGCGGAGACTGAGGGATTCGAACCCTCGATACCCTTTAGGGGTATACACACTTTCCAGGCGTGCTCCTTCAACCACTCGGACAAGTCTCCAAAGGGGGGCAAAAATAGGGAAAACCAGTGGCTTACCAGTTGCCGGCCTGCTCGCGGTTCACGCGTTCGAAGGCTTCTTCAGGTACTTGGTGCTCTCTCCAATCGGGGTCAAACGATACGAACCAAGAGATCCAAAAACTTCGGCTAAGGCGCATGATCCAGGGTTGTAGTAAAATCAGCAACACGGCATTGCTGCCCATCCACCAAAAAAAGCGGTTATCGTTGGTCGAAAAGCCGATCAGCACCCACCAGGCCACAAGCGTAGACACACTGAATGCCACGGTTAGGGCATAGCTAACGTAGCCGGTCCCATAGTAGAAGCCTACTTCGATCTCGGTGGGTTGATCGCATACCGGGCAGGTAACGGGCATAGCGAGATTGCCTTTGTAGCGCAGGTTGAGCGGGTTGGTAAATAAATTTCCTTCGCGACAGCGCGGGCAGCGACATTGCAGTGCGGCACGCAGGTACGAACGATTTTTTTGCCGTGGAGCGATAGAGGGTTTATCAAGTGTCATAGCCGTATGCCTGGTTAGAGATCAAGGTTCATATTTAAAAATAATTGACGGCGGTCGTAGTAAGTGGCTCCGCTTTTATGTAAGCTCCATTGGTAGCCAAGGTTGATCTCTTGCTTGCCGGCACGCCACTGCAGGGCATTGTAAAAGCGGTTGTGATCAAAAGCTACGGAACTGCGCTGCTGGGCTATAAAAACTTCGTTCGATAATTGATAGCCGAGCTGATTGTTCTTGGACAATTTAAATAGCGGAATAATAAAAACGTTTTGTATCCGCAATCGGGTACCGAAGGTAAAGGCGTTGCTGCCAATGTCTATAAAGCGAAATTCGTACCAGGCTCTGTTACGGTTGGTAATGGCACCGAATGTAAAACCGCGTTGTAGCCCCACGGTGGTGCGTAGCTCGGTATAGGTATCTCGTTTTCCTTGGGCGTTCACAAGTTTGGTATAGCCATGATAAGAGAGAGGGCTGTAAGCCCAGGTCCAGTTTTTCGGAGTGCGCCAATACAGCCAGGGCCGAATAATGGTAAGCAGGGGGTAAGAAAAGATATTATTATCAGCGGCCAGATAGTTCGATTGCATACGCTGGTGAAACTCCAGGCCCCAGCCTCTTTTTTTAGCGTACCAGTGTGTAACGTTAACCCTTAACCACGCCTCGCGACGATCTTGCGCCTGTGCCGCCAGCACCAGCAGTAGTACGATACAGACCAGTAGTGTTTTTTTCATGCGAGTTTATAGCGAGGGCTGCGTGGCGGCTGGTTGACCGATCACGAAGCGACCACTCTCCTGAATAGCCTTGAACCCACCCTTTACATCGATTAGCTTATCGTAGCCACGGGCTCGTAAGATCGAAGCGAAGATCATCGAACGATAGCCTCCGGCACAATGCACATAATACGTTTTTTCCTTATCGATCTTGGCCATACTATCATTGACCGTATCAAGTGGAGTAAGTAACGCATTGCTGAGATGCCCGCTCTCATATTCAACGGGTTTGCGTACATCCAAAATAGAGAGGTCTTCTTTTGCTTGCAGATCGGCCAGTTGATGCGCATCAATAGAAACGATCCGGTCAATTTCTTTGCCAGATGCCTGCCAAGCGGGAAATCCTCCTTTCAAATATCCAATGGTATAATCATAGCCAACGCGCGCCAAGCGGGTAATGACTTCTTCTTCGCGCTCTTCGTCGCATATAAGCAGTATCTCTTGTTTAATATCGGGTATCATCGCACCCACCCAAGGAGCAAATTGCCCATCGATGCCAATGTTGATGGAGTTGGGAACAAATCCTTGTGCAAAAGTTTGCGGGGCACGGGTATCTAAGATCAGTGCTCCGGTCTCGGTAGCCGCTGCCTCGAACGCATCGGGGCTAAGGGCCCGACGACCCCGGTGCAACACGGTGTCGAGACTTTCGTAGCCTTGAATATTGAGCTGCACGTTGAGTGGAAAATAAGCAGGAGGCGCTGCCAGTCCGTCGGTTACTTCTTTTATGAATTCCTCTTTGGTCATATTGGCCCTTAGTGCATAATTGGTCTTTTTCTGATTACCGAGGGTGTCGGTGGTTTCTTTGCTCATGTTCTTGCCGCAAGCACTGCCGGCGCCATGAGCGGGGTATACGATTACTTCGTCGGGCAGGGGCATGATCTTGTTACGAAGCGAGTCGAACAAATAACCTGCCAACATTTCTTGGGTAAGATCACCGGCCATCTTTTGCGCCAAGTCGGGGCGGCCCACATCTCCGATAAAAAGCGTATCGCCCGAGAAGATCGCATGCGGTCGGCCAGTGGGGTCTAACAGCAGATAGCAGGTGCTTTCCAGCGTGTGTCCTGGCGTATGCAAGATCTTGAGGGTAATTTCTCCTATGGTAAACTCTTGCCCGTCGGTGGCAATGATGGCATCAAATGCGGGATGGGCATTGGGTCCATAGACAATGGGAGCGCCGGTTTTCTTGCTTAGGTCAATATGTCCGGAGACAAAGTCGGCATGAAAATGCGTTTCAAATACGTACTTGATGGTGGCATGATTGCGCTCCGCTTTTTGAATGTAGGGGCCCACCTCGCGCAACGGATCGATAATAACGGCTTCGCCCTTGCTCTCTACGTAATAGGCGCCTTGAGCAAGACATCCGGTATAGATCTGTTCAACTTTCATATGTACAACTGTTCAGACAGGGAGTACAAAGTTCGTATAAATTATGCGAAACTCGCCCCCTTTGGGTGCGATCAATGGCGGACGCCCAGTACCTGGCTGAGCAAAACAAAAATGCCCATGACCAGCACGAACCATCCAAATGCTTTTTTTAGTTGGCTTCCTTCTATTTTTTTGCTGAGTGCATTGCCGCCAAAGATTCCTGCTACGGCAAGGAGTGTGATGGTCAACAACAGCGTCCAGTCCATGGTGCGTTGCGACCAATCGCCGGTAAATCCGATTAGCGATTTGGCAGCGATGATTAGCAGCGAAGTGCCCACGGCTTTTTTCATGGGGAGTTTGGCCAGCATTACCAGCGCGGGGATAATCAAAAATCCGCCACCGGCCCCCACCAGACCGGTTAAGACACCCACCAAGGCTCCTTCTAACACGATCAAAGGATAATTGAACGACCGGCTTGCTGTTGGTTCGGCACGTGCAACACCTTTATCACGGATCATCGAAACAGCAGCGGCGATCATCAATACGGCAAAGAGAAGCAAAAGCAGTATGCCCTTGGTCAATTCCCATTCGCCCCAATGCAAAATTGTGTCAGGAATGGAGGGCACTATACTTTTGCGGGTAAGAAAAACGGCAGCGATCGAAGGGGCACCAAAGAGTAATGCAGTCTTTAGATCGACCAGCCCTTCTTTGTATTTAGGCAGTACCCCCATGGCACTGGTGGTGCCAACTATAAAAAGGGAGTAGGCCGTGGCGGTAACAGGCTCTACACCGAACAGATAGACCAATACGGGAACGGTCAGGATAGAGCCGCCACCACCGATCAACCCGAGTGATAGCCCGATTAGCAGCGAGGCCAGTAGCCCGAAAATGGCAGGTAAGGTAAGTGCAATGCTCAATAGCGATAGCATGGTTTATGCTTTTTGCAACACCAACTCCATTTGTGAGCTGCGGCTGCCTTTGATCAATAGATGCGTGTGCTGAAAGTTTTGTTGTTGTAACCAATCCGCTGCGGCAGTGGCATTGTCGAAGCAAAGAAAAGGATGATCAATCTTGGTAAAGTCTCCTCCTACCAGCACCACCTGCTCCCATGGGTAGCGGCCGATTAGTGCAACGATGGCGCGATGCTCGTTCAGACTCTCCTCTCCTAATTCGGCCATGGCCCCCAGCAGCAATACTTTTTTATTGGCCTTGATCGATGCAAAGTTTTCGATGGCGGCACGCATACTGGTGGGGTTGGCATTGTATGCATCCAAGATAATGGTGTTGGTTTTTAGCGTCAGCAATTGTGAGCGGCTGTTAGAGGGCTCATACGACGCAATGGCCGTCACGATCTTTTGCATGGGCACGCCAAAATGCCTGCCCACGGCCACGGCCAGCATTACATTGGCAAAATTATACTCTCCGACCAGTCTCGTCTTGATAATCGGATCTTGTTTTTCATCTCCTTGTGGCGTGTGCGTTACTTTTACCTGTAAAAAAAGATCATCTTCGGGCAATCCGCTTGGCGGCACTTGTTCTCCCTGATAATCGGATGCTCGACTTCCATAGGTAATACGGCTAGAAATACCCTGGCTCATGTCGCGCAAGTAATCGTAATCCC
This sequence comes from uncultured Chitinophaga sp., assembly GCA_964654705.1. Taxonomy (GTDB): domain Bacteria; phylum Bacteroidota; class Bacteroidia; order Chitinophagales; family Chitinophagaceae; genus JJ008. The sequence goes on along the minus strand of CAZZLP010000059.1, from coordinate 2,613 downwards.
ACATAATAAAAACCTTTCCCTGGTGGCTACGCATAAAATCGTATAATTCGCCTTTGCCTTTTTTGACTCCTTCTACACCGCCAAATCCTTCGAGGTGGGCCTTACCGCAATTGGTAATAATGCCATGCGTGGGTAATACATACTCACAATAGCCGGCAATCTCTTGTTGGTGATTGGCTCCCATCTCTATAACGGCCATCTCGGCATCAAGACCCACTTGCAGCAGGGTAAGCGGAATACCAATGTGATTATTGAGATTACCGATGGTGGTATATGTTTTATAGGTAGTAGAGAGCACGGCATGTACCAGCTCTTTAGAAGTGGTCTTGCCATTACTGCCCGTAATGGCAATAAAAGGAATAGTGAATTGTTGCCGATGATAACGGGCCAATGCTTGTAAGGTTTGTAAGACGTCATTGACCACAATGGTCCTGTCATCCACATACGCGGCCGGGTCGTCTATGACCGCCGCTACGGCTCCGGCTGCCAACGCCTGAGCGGCAAACGCGTTTCCATTAAAGTGTTCTCCTTTGAGCGCAAAGAAAAGATCGCCCTTCTTTAGCTTACGGGTATCGGTCTGAACAAAGGGGTGTTGTATAAAAAGTTGATAGAGGTCGGTGATTGACATAGTGCAAATGTAAACAGGCGGCCATAAAAAAACCCTCCGTAAGGGGAGGGTTTTAAAGTATCATCTACCTCATTAACGTTTTTGTCTGCGGGTAGGAAAGTAAAGGCCTGTTTTTCTCTTGGTACCGAGTTCGGGGCTTCCCACCCGATTCATGGCACAACGAAATCCGATGGTGGCCGAAGCCTGGTCTTCTTCCAGATGGCGACGGGTGCCGGGGCTCAGCCAATAGGCGCGGTCGTTCCAGCTGCCTCCTTTGTAAACTTTGGAGTGAAGCGGATCGATCAGGGTCGAAACGCCATAGCCATAGCTGGCGGCAGAGAGCGAGTCACCATCTAAAAAGTCGGCTACGTTACCACGCTGGTAGTTTCTTCGGCCACGGGCGTCGGCTTCGGTAACTTCTAACATTTTTACACGGCCCAGACTGTCTCTTTCAAAGCGACTGGCAGGGTCGAGTGTGGTAGAATCGGCCACATACAACTTCATAAACTTGTTTCCTCTAAAAGGAGCAGGCTGGTCATCGAAGTCAAGACTCGAGAGTGGGCGATAGGTATCTTCGACCCACTCGCTCACGTTGCCGGCCATATTGTAAAGTCCAAAACCGTTAGGATAGAAAGATTCTACGGGCGCGGTGTAAAAGGCGCGGTCATTCAAACCACCGGCCACACCGGCATTATCGCCCGATCCGCGTTTAAAGTTGGCAAAGAACTGACCTTGCAAACTTCCTTTACGATTCTCACGCAATCCGTTTACGTTTTGAGCCCAGGGATAGATCTGTTTGTTCGATTGTAATTCTTCTCCGCGCTTGCCCTCTTTGATGCTGCGGCGTGGATTTTGGGCCACCAATCCATAGGCGGCGTACTCCCACTCGGCTTCGAAAGGCAGACGGTATTCGGGACTTACCATGCCGTTTTCGACCGACGGTAAACCGGGTGTTCTTCCTTTGCTGGGTCTCATGGCTTTGCCGGGAGGGGCCGTATATAATCCCAGCACATAAGCACGGGTATTAAAATTGTTATCGCCTTGCTGAGCGCCGGGTCTCAGGTTATTCTTGTTGATATAGCCTTTTTCTACCAAGGTCTTTTCGTTGTAGCGGTCGGTTCTCCACAAACAAAAATCTTTGGCTTGCTTCCAACTGACACCAACGACAGGATAAAGATTAAAAGAAGGATGACGAAAATAAAGTTCCACAGAAGGTTCGTTGTAGCTCAGCTCACTTCTCCATACCAGCGTATCGGGCAACGCGCCCTCGATGATCTTTACGTTCTCGGGATCAGAGGGATCAAAGACCTTAGAAAGCCAGAAGATATATTCGCGGTAATGCACATTGGCCACCTCGGTGCGGTCTATGTAAAAAGAAGGAACAGAAACCCTGCGGGGAATGTTGTTCCATTCGCCGATCACGTCCTCTTCGGTTTGCCCCATGGTGTACGTACCTCCTTCTACAAAAACGAGACCGGGCCCGTTGGCCTGATCTTTGGCCTTGGATACCTGAAAACCGCCTTTTTCGTTGTAGTTCCAGCCAGTGACGGAGCTTTTGGGGGCTTTTTTGGCAAAAATTCCTTTGCCTTTGCACGAACTGAGCAAAGAAAGGGAGCCAAGGAGCAGAACAGAAAGGTTAAAGCGAAGAGTATAAACCATAATTCGATTAATTGGTCCATGAAGGAGGGTCAGTGATAAACGCACCCGGTTTTCAGTTATTGCCCTTGCGCAACAGCGTATTGCCGGGAGAACGCGAATTTAAGTAGTTTGCCACAATTCGGCCCTCGCGAATCAATATTTTTACATGCATACAACCCTTTTGAATCCAATTGGTTAGGCGAAATCCGGTGTTTTTGGGGATTTTTTTAAAAAAAAGCTATATTTTAACAATAAACGGTCAATTGTCGCGTTTATGCCAAATTACGGGTTCTCAGGACTTTTCTGAGTCCTGCAAGGTTCAAAAGCCTCTCCAAATCAGTTGATTTCCAGTTCATGAAAAAAAATTG
>CAZZLP010000058.1:0-7704 GCA_964654705.1 uncultured Chitinophaga sp. | reverse complement strand
AACAGGAACCTTTTCTTTTCGCGCCGGCAGAGTAATGGCCAGTGCGGATGAGATCTATATTACCATTAAAGGAAAGGGAGGGCACGCAGCCTCTCCTCACTTGGCGATCGATCCGATCTTGATTAGTGCGCATCTGATTACCTCGTTACAACAATTGATTAGCCGCTATAACGATCCCTTTAACCCGACGGTATTATCCATCACTTCTATACAGGGAGGAAATACCACCAACGTGATCCCCGATCATGTAAAACTGATGGGTACGTTTCGGGCCATGAACGAGGAGTGGCGATACAAAGCACACGGACTTATCAGACAAGTAACAGAGCAGGTAGCGTCATCGATGGGAGCCACAGCTTTGCTCCACATTGACATCGGCTATCCTTGCGTGCACAATGACCCTTCATTGCATGAGAAGGTTGTACCCCTGGCCACAGCACTAGTGGGCGAAAAAAATGTCAGCGAGACCGAGGTGCGAATGGGTGCCGAAGATTTTGGTTTTTATGCGCAGCAGATACCTGGTTGTTTTTTCAGATTGGGAGTAGTAGATGCCGCCATCGGCAACACCCATGGCGTACACACGTCTCGCTTTATGGTCGATGAAAAGGCCATCGCCCACGGGGCCGCCATGATGGCCTGGCTGGGCGCCCGTATTTGCCCCTGAGACAACCCCTCTGCCTACACCCCCTGCCCCTGATTTTATCGTACCTTGCATGCTGTTTGAGCCGTACCGGCATTGAAGTAACGCAACACCGAATTATGCAGCACGACCTACGCAAACAACAAGCACTCGAGTATCACGCCAAAGGCAGACCTGGCAAGATCGAAGTCGTTCCCACCAAAGAAGCAAAAACACAGCGCGATCTTTCGCTGGCTTACTCGCCCGGTGTGGCAGAGCCCTGTCTCGAAATTGCCGCCAACAAAGAGAACGTCTATAAATACACTGCCAAAGGAAACCTGGTAGCCGTAATCAGTAATGGTACCGCCGTGCTGGGGCTGGGCGATATCGGCCCCGAGGCCGGCAAGCCCGTTATGGAGGGAAAGGGGGTGCTCTTTAAGATCTTTGCCGACATCGATGTGTTCGATATCGAGATCAACGAACAAGACCCTGAGAAATTCGTAGCCATCGTCAAGGCCCTTGAACCCACATTCGGAGGAATCAACCTCGAAGACATCAAAGCGCCCGAGTGCTTCTATATCGAAAAAAGATTAAAAGAAGAGCTGAGTATTCCGCTGATGCACGACGACCAACATGGCACGGCCATCATCAGTGCCGCAGCATTGCTCAATGCTTGCGCGTTGCAAAAAAAGAAAATGGAGAAGTTGCGCTTTGTGGTAAGCGGGGCCGGTGCGGCCGCTGTGGCTTGCATGAAACTCTATGTGGCACTGGGGGCGCGCAAAGAAAATTTTTGGGTCTATGACAGCAAGGGGCTGGTACACGAAAGCCGTACCGATCTGGACGAGCTTAAAAAAGAATTCATTGCCAAAGGAAAGAATCTGACCCTTGCCGAAGCCATGAAAGATGCCGATGTCTTTATCGGATTAAGCAAAGGAGGGATCCTCTCTAAAGAGATGATCAAGAGCATGGCCAAGAACCCCATTGTGTTCGCGATGGCCAATCCCGATCCGGAGATCAGTTGGGAAGAGGCCACCGAGGCCAGAAAAGATATCATTATGGCGACCGGAAGAAGTGATTATCCCAACCAGGTCAACAACGTGTTGGGCTTCCCTTATATTTTCAGAGGAGCGCTCGATGTAAGAGCCCGACAGATCAACGAAGCCATGAAGCTGGCTGCGGTCTATGCCCTTGCCGAGTTGGCCAAAACGGCCGTTCCCGATATCGTGACCATGGCTTACAACGAGTCTACCATCAGTTTTGGCCCTAATTACATTATCCCAAAACCACTTGACCCGCGGCTGTTGGCCACGGTAGCCCCTGCGGTAGCAAAAGCCGCCATCGAAAGCGGCGTGGCACAATCCCCTATCAAAGACTGGGACCAGTATACCACCGAACTCAATAAACGGCTGGGACTCGACAACCAGGTCATGCGTGCCATTGGTAACAAGGCCCGACGCGATCCTAAACGGATCGTATTTGCAGAGGCAGATAATATCAAGATCTTAAAAGCAGCGCAACTGGTCTTTGACGAAGGCATCGGATTTCCGATCCTATTGGGTAACGAAGAAAAGATCAAAGCCATGGCCGAAGAGAATGGGGTTGACCTGGGTGGCCTTCCGGTTTTCGATCCACGCAGCGATGCCCTAGAAGAAAAAAGAAATCAATTCGGCGATCTGTTCTTTGCCAAGCGCAACCGCAAAGGATTCAACGTACATGAATCCCGAAAGATCATGAAAGACCGAAATCATTTTGGCGCCATGATGGTAGAATGTGGCGAGGCCGATGCCATGATCTCTGGACTAACCAAGAACTATCCCGACACGATCCGCCCAGCCATTCAGGTGATCGGTATGGAAGACGGTGTCACCAAGATCGCAGGCATGTACATGATGCTGACCAAGAAAGGCCCTTTGTTTTTAGCAGATACTACGGTAAACTTCAATCCTACGGCCGAAGAACTGGCCGAGATTACATTATTGGCGGCCAAAGAGGTCAGACAATTCAACATTACCCCCCGTATTGCCATGCTCAGCTACTCCAACTTTGGCAGCAGCGATTCTCCCGAGGCCAGAATGGTAGCTCGGGCACGGGCCATTGTCAAAGAAAAGAACCCTTCGCTGATCGTAGACGGAGAGATGCAGGCCAGCGTGGCTTTTAATAAAGAGTTGATGCAAGACAATTATCCTTTTTGCGAACTGGCCGATACCGATGTCAACGTATTGATATTTCCCAACCTGGCCTCGGGCAACATTGCCTATAACCTGATGAAAGAATTGGATACGGCCGATGCGGTAGGCCCGATCTTGCTGGGGCTAAAGAAACCGGTACATATTTTGCAACTGGGCAGCTCCATTCGCAGCATACTCAATATGGCGGTGATTGCCGTGGTCGATGCGCAACAAAAATCCAAGACGCAAACGCCGACCAAAGAGATCGTACGGCAATCGCGCTGGTGGAAGCGTTTTCGCCAAGAAAAATCAATGCAGTAAGGATGCACCTGCTCAGTGACATAGGAAGATTTCTGCTTATGCTCAAAGGGATGTTCAAACGCCCCGAGAAGGCCAGTATGTACTGGAAAGAGCTGATGCACCAGTGCATGGAAATTGGCTTTGGCTCTTTGGGTATCGTGGCAATCATCTCTGTTTTTATCGGAGCGGTCTCTACCATTCAAACAGCGTATCAATTAGTAAGTCCGTTGGTACCGCTCACGACGATTGCGCAGATCGTTCGCGACACGGTGATCTTGGAATTTGCCCCCACGCTGGTCTGTATCGTGCTGGCCGGTGTGGCCGGCAGTCGTATTGCCAGCGAGCTGGGCAATATGCGTGTGAGCGAACAGATCGATGCACTCGAGATTATGGGTATCAATACCAAGACCTATTTGATCTTACCCAAGATCGCGGCGGCCATGCTTATGATTCCGTTGCTGGTCATCATTGCGATGGCACTGGGTATTTGGGGTGGCAGGCTGGCCGGTACGGCTGCAGGTATTATTTCGCCCAACATCTTTGACAAAGGACTGGCTGCCGATTTTTTACCTTACAACGTTTTTTTTGCCCTGGTAAAAGGATATGTTTTTTCATTCATCATCTCGAGCGTACCGGCCTATTTCGGTTACTACGTACGGGGAGGTGCCCTTGAGATCGGAAGGGGCAGCACCAAAGCGGTGGTGGTGAGTTGTGTGTTGATCTTATTTGCCGATTACATCCTTTCGGCCCTTTTACTCTGAGTAACACATGATAGAAGTAAAGAACATACAAAAAAAATTCGGCGACAAGGTCGTGATAGAAGACGTGAGCGCTTCGATGAAACCGGGGCAGTGCAACCTGATTATCGGTGCCAGCGGAAGCGGAAAGACCGTATTGATGAAATGCATGGTAGGACTGCTTACTCCCGATCAGGGCGAGATCTGTTACCAGGGCGAGAATTTTTTTGCGATGAACCACGAGCAGCGCACCAGCATCCGTAAAGAGATCGGTATGTTGTTTCAGGGGTCGGCCCTCTTTGATTCGCTCACGGTAGAGCAGAACATCATGTTTCCGCTCGATATGTTCACCACCGACTCCTCTTCTCAAAAATTAAAAAGGGTCAATGAGGTGCTCGAACGCGTTAACCTTAACGACGTCAATAGAAAATTTCCGGCCGAGCTAAGCGGAGGTATGAAAAAAAGAGTGGCCCTGGCCCGGGCCGTGGTATTGAACCCGAAGTATCTTTTTTGTGACGAGCCCAACTCGGGTCTCGATCCGCAGACGTCGCTGGTCATTGATAAATTGATCAAAGAACTGACCGTAGAATTCAATATCACCACCGTGGTCAATACGCACGACATGAACAGTGTCATGGAAACGGGCGACTATATCTTGTACATGTACCAGGGCAGAAAAGAATGGGAAGGCACCCGAAAGGATATCATCTTTAGCAACAATAAACTACTTAATGACTTTATTTTTGCCTCAGAGTTTCTGAAAGATGCCAAGGATATGCGCATGCTCGAAGAAGCCGGAAAAATTCCCAATGACCGCAATATGAGCGACCTGATCCGGCCTTGATGGGCACAAATCCCTACCTTTGCGGCAACTTTTAAGCAGCTAACGTATGAGCATCCTTATCCATAAGAATTCCAAGGTTCTGGTGCAGGGATTTACCGGCACCGAAGGCAGTTTTCATGCCTCGCAAATGATCGAGTATGGTACCCAAGTGGTGGGTGGCGTTACGCCCGGAAAAGGTGGCACCTCTCATTTGGAGCGCCCCGTCTTTAATACCGTGGCCGATGCCGTTAAGACCACCGGAGCCGATGTGAGTATCATTTTTGTTCCTCCTGCCTTTGCCGCAGATGCGATCATGGAAGCCGCCGAGGCCGGCATAGGACTGGTCGTTTGTATTACCGAGGGTATTCCCGTTCAGGATATGGTACGTGTTAAAAACTACTTGCTGTCAAAACCCACCCGACTGGTGGGTCCTAACTGCCCAGGTGTTATTACTGCCGGCGAATGTAAGGTGGGTATTATGCCCGGATTCGTATTTAAAAACGGAAGAGTGGGGATTGTTTCTAAATCGGGCACGCTTACGTACGAGGCAGCTGACCAGGTGGCCAAGGCCGGGCTGGGTATCTCTACTGCTGTGGGCATAGGGGGAGACCCCATTATCGGTACGACCACCAAAGAAGCAGTTGAACTTTTTATGCAGGACCCCGGTACAGATGCCGTCGTTATGATCGGCGAGATCGGAGGCGGCATGGAAGCGGAGGCGGCCCATTGGATCAAAGCCAACGGAAACAAAAAGCCCGTGGTAGGATTCATTGCCGGACAGACCGCCCCTCCCGGAAGAAGAATGGGCCATGCAGGAGCGATCGTAGGTGGTGCCGACGATACGGCAGCTGCCAAAATGAAGATCATGGCCGACTGTGGTATTCATGTGGTAAGCAGTCCGGCCGATATCGGTAAAAAGATGGCCGAGGTCTTAAAAAAATAAATGCGCTTCTGTCTTTTTTGGTGGATTTGCACGTTAACCGTATGCTGCTCCCCTGTCGGTGCGCAATCATCCATTACAGCCACGGCGCAACTTCCTACTTTTTTTTATCAGGGAGACCAACCCAAACTTCAATTTTTGCTGGTCAACAACAGTGCTATCGAGCAAACCGGCAATCTGCAATTGGAGTTATTTGATGCTGGCAAGAAACAACCGGTCGACGGTTGGTTCTATAATCAATTGGCGAATCAATATTTTACGCTTGGCCCCGGTGAACGCTACCTGGCTCGCTTTCCTGTAACGATACCCCATGCATTTTATGGTCAGGCAGACTGGCAACTCACCGTACGCGTCGATAGCACACAACAGCGGCTGCGCGGGCAATTCAATGTCAGCAACTCCGAACAAGAGCAAGCAGGTCAGCAGGAGTATACCAAGACAATGAAAGGGAACATTTGGCTAATTAGTATACATAAAGAATTATCCAAGCCGCCGGTCGAAACCCCCATCACCTCCTTTAGCACACAACCGGTCGGGCAGCCTGTCGTACTTCGTTTTACCATTGTCATTGACAAAAAAACAGATAGCTGCAGTGTCCTGCTTCCTGTTTCGGCCGGGCTGCAACCAAGTGACAGCTACCTATCATTCAAAAAAGGAAAGCCAAGATCGATCCTGCAAAAACCCAAGTCGGATACGGCCATCAGCATAACGCTTTACGGGCTTGCACCTGGCGTTTACCAATGGGATTACCTGTTTACCGCCCGCTACCCCGGTGAGTTTTTGGTGCCGGCCTGCCGCCTGTTGCTTTTTAATGCTACCCGTCGCGAGTTTCGAACAGGAACCAGCAGCATCTTGATCGACTAATACGCCACACTCCTTCCTTTACCTTTACGATATGAAAACCGAATTTCTGCTCGTGGGTCAGGGTCTTTGCGGAACCTGGCTCAGCTATTTTCTAGAGCAAGAAAAAAGAGATTTTCTGGTGCTCGACCCCGGCGACCTGCCCAACGCCTCCAGACAGGCCGGTGGCCTCATTAATCCGGTGACCGGAAGAAGACTGGTCACCACGTGGCTGATCGATGAACTTTTACCCTTTGCCCGCTTGTGGTACGGTCAACTGGCACAATTGCTTTTTAAGGCCGGCCACCTGGAGCAACCCCATCTGATCGAAGAGCGCAGCATTATACAATTTTTTTCGAGCCCCGATGTAAAGCATATGTTCGAAAAACGGGTATGGGAGCAATCTGACTACCTGCAAACAGCCGATAAAGCATCGGCCGGTGCAACAGATGTTGCAACTGCCTTTGATCCGCTGCAGGGCTATGGCCTAATAAAAAAAAGCTGTCAAGTACAAGTAGACCTCCTGTTGGGCGCTTATAAAAAATATCTGCTGCATGAAGGCCGTTTGCTAGAAAAAAAGTTTGATACTGCCCGGCTGCAACGAACCTCCGAAGGGTTACGCTTCGACGATATCGCATTCGACCATTTGATCTTTTGCGACGGTATCGGCGCTCACGATAATGCACTGTTCGCTCATTTACCTTTTGCTTCGGTCAAGGGAGAGGCCTTGATCGTGGAAGTTCCAGGACTGCCGGCCGCGATGGTCGTTAAAGGACCACTGACCATGATACCCCTGGCAACAAAAGATCATTGGTGGGTGGGGTCAAGCTATGAATGGAACTTTAGCGATTCGCGCCCAAGCACAATTTTTCGCAAGTACACGGAGCACCAACTGAACCAATGGCTAAAGATGCCTTTTACCACCAGAGATCACTGGTCGGCCATACGACCTGGTTCGAAAGAAAGAAGACCTTTTGTGGGGATGCTGGAGCCACAACGAAACATCGGACTACTGGGTGGCATGGGCACCAAGGGGTGCTCACTGGCTCCCTACTTTTCGTACCAGCTGGTACAGCACCTGCTGCATCACCAACCTATCTATCCGGAGGCCCGGCTGACGCGTTTTATTAAAAATTGACGACATTTTTTCACAACTTTCTTACCTTTCGGTCACTATGGCCAACCAAATGCAAGAGCACGCAGAATCAGTTTACTCTATACCAGCCCGGTATAGGAGAATGGAGAACCTGCATATTGTTTTTTGGATCATCAAAGAC
>CAZZLP010000057.1:0-7719 GCA_964654705.1 uncultured Chitinophaga sp. | reverse complement strand
GCACCAAACGTATCGATGGTAGCGAACGGATCGACCACATTGCCCAGCCGCTTGCTCATCTTGTTGCCATTCTTGTCGAGTACCAGTCCGTTACTGACCACGGTTTGATAGGCTACCGAATCAAAGAGCAGACCGGCAATGGCGTGCAAGGTGTAGAACCAACCGCGCGTCTGGTCTACCCCCTCGGCAATAAAGCTGGCCGGAAAACAATTTTCGTCGGCACCACTCTTTTTATCGAGGGCATGATAGCGAAAGAAATTCTCCGGACTCAAAGGACCGTAGGTTCCCGAAGAAGTATCGGGCAATCCCCATTGGGCGTAGGGCATGGCACCCGAATCGAACCAGACATCGATTAGATCGGGTACTCGGCGCATGGGTTTACCCGAAGGGCTCACCAAAATAATTTCATCAACATAGGGCTTGTGCAGATCGCTCACTAACTTTTCGATACCGGCAGTAAGATCGGCAGCTCCTTTTTTGCAAGCCCCCATTTCGTGACCGGCTTCTACGCTTTTTTTGATCTCTTCTTTTAACTGTGCGATCGAGCCGATACAAAGCGTTTCTTCGCCATCGGCGGTGCGCCAGATCGGAAGCGGTGTGCCCCAATAGCGGCTACGGCTGAGATTCCAATCGACCATGTTTTCGAGCCAGTTGCCAAAACGTCCTTCGCCGGTAGAGGCGGGCTTCCATTGAATGGTCTTGTTGAGTGCTACCATTCGGTCGCGCAAGGCGGTGGTTCGAATAAACCATGCATCGAGTGGGTAATACAAAATAGGTTTGTCGGTACGCCAGCAATGCGGATAAGAGTGCTCGTACTTTTCTACCTTAAAGGCACGGTTCTCTTTTTTTAGTTTAACCGAGATGTCGATATTGACATCCACGTATTGCGGATCGTTTTTATAATCCTTTACATATCGGCCGCTAAACTCTCCTGTGCCTTGTATAAATTTCCCTTCGCGATCGACCAGGGTCAAAATACCGATGCCATACTTTTTTCCCACCTTGTAGTCATCGGCCCCAAAAGCGGGAGCCGTGTGTACGATACCCGTACCGTCTTCGGTGGTAACAAAACTATCCGTAAGCACCCGAAAAGGACGCGCCCCGGGTGTGATGCTTTCTATAACGTTCGCACTGTTGGCCTCAAAGGGCAGCAATTGTTCATAGCTGCACTCTTCTAGCTGCGACCCTGAAAAAGTGGTCAGCACCTTCCAGGGCAAGATCTTCATTTTCTCTTGATGGGCCTCGATGGGCTGGTTCTCTCCTTCGGGTTTAAAATATTTTGATAGTAGTGCGGTAGCCAACACTACATTGACCGGTAAAAAGGTATAAGGATTGATGGTAGCGACCAGCGCATATTCTATTTGTGCTCCCACGGTAAGACCAAGATTCGATGGCAAGGTCCAGGGGGTCGTGGTCCACGCCAATAAATAAACATCGTTCGATAATGCCGCTGTCTCGCGTCGTACATCTTCGCTGGCCAATTGATCGAACAAGAACTGCGAACGCGGGCTTTTTTGCAACTTGAACATGGCCACACAACTGGTATCCTTTACGTCTTTGTAGGTGCCGGGTTGATTAAGCTCGTGCGAGCTGAGCCCCGTACCGGCCGCCGGGGAGTACGGCTGAATACTCACACTTTCGTACAGCAATCCTTTTTTGAACAGCTCACTCAGCAACCACCACAATGTCTCGATATAACTATTCTCGAATGTAATATAGGGATGCTGCAGGTCTACCCAGTAACCCATTTTACGGGTAATATCATCCCACTTATCCTTGTACCGCAGCACAGCCTCGCGACAAGCTTTGTTGTATTCGGCCACCGAGATCTTTACGCCGATATCCTCTTTGGTAATACCGAGTTCTTTTTCGACGCCCAGTTCGATCGGAAGACCATGGGTGTCCCAACCTCCCTTTCTTTTTACCTGAAAGCCCTGCATGGTCTTGTAGCGACACACCATGTCTTTTAAGGTTCGTGATATTACATGGTGAATTCCTGGCATACCATTGGCGCTGGGAGGTCCCTCGTAAAAAACAAAAGGAGTAGCCCCCTCGCGCAGCGATACACTCTGCTCAAAGGCTTTTTCGGCACTCCAGCGCTCCAGCACCTCTTTTTCGATGGCCGGCAGGTTAAGACCCGTAAATTCTCTGTACTTGGCACTCATAGCAGTCATAGACCCGTCCATTGGCGTCTTTAGCATCGCCGTAAAGCCAATGGGGGCGGGCTTTTAAGCGGGCAAAGGTACGAAATAAAACTGCCCCGCAGGCGGGGCAGTTCGAAGCAGATCGATTAAAGAATCTTATTGAGTAATCATGATGCCCTTGGCCGTAATGCGAACTTCTTTCTGGGGTTCTTTGATAGCATCGATCTCGGCCTGCGATTTCTTGGCATCTTCGGCATAGTGCTTTAACTCGGCCACCGAAGTGGTCTTTATTTTAGCCTCGCCGTCTATGATCACCTTCTTGCCTTTGGCGGCCAAGGGTAAAAAGAATCCGTAATCCTTCATTTTTACCATTACCTCTTGGCCCTCGGGCAGCTCCAGCTTTAACCAGCAGCCTTTCTTGGCACAGACATCCTTTACCGTGGCGGCGATCTTTACATCGGTAAAATCGTTTCCGCCCATTACTTTACTGACCACATCGACCAGGGCCAGTGCCCCTTCGGGACTTACTTTTTCGCCATAGAAATCGCCGGGCTTAGCCTCACCGGCCGGGGGTTGGGCCGAGGCACCGAGGGTGATGCCCATGAGCATAAAAACAACTATTATCTTTTTCATAAAACGCATTTTTTAATAGAGCAGTGAAGGTACAAAAAACAGAGGAATGCAGGGGTTCGACGCTGCCCAAGGTCGGTTTGGCTACCGCCTACGCAGTTAGCTACCGCGTCAATGCAGTTGGCTACCGCGTCAAGGCGGGATCCGTAAGAACCCGGGGTTGGCTTAGTTCAGGTTGGGCTTTTTTAGCTGAAACATTCTAGACAGGTTAAATCCGAAGCGCACTTGCCCCTGCCCCCACTGCCCGGTGGTCTCGGTAAGAAAGGCCCTCTCGTTCATGCCTGTGGCATTCGAGATATGAAGCTGAAAAACGTGGCCCCCTGTCTCGATATCGAGCCCCAGCGAAAGCGGGTTGTAGTAACCATCGGGAAGGCCGTCCAACACATAGGTATAATCCCAGGTAAGGGCCATACGTTTGGAAAGTTTGATACGCCCGCCCACACCCAAGCCCAAAATGTCATTTTTATCGGTTGCCAGTTGCACCAAATTCTTGTGCACGAGCGTGGGCATTACCTGCAACGAAAACGCTTCGCTGAATTTTCTGCCAATGATTAACTGGTTAAAATAGGCCAAGCGAGAGGTAAAGTAATTTTGTCTGGAAGGGTCCGCCCAAGGCATCCCATCCATAGTAATACCCGAAACAATGGCCACCGTAACCGGAGAGGACCAAGGACCGGTAGATTGTCGGATGGGCGCATATTTTACAAAGGCATCCACCTCTTTTTTAAAAGTACTTCTGCCCACCCCCACCATCAGATTATGCAATAATCCAAAGTCAAAGCTCATACGCATACTGGCCTGATCGAGGCCAAAAAAATTCTTGTACCCCTGGTCGAGTTGTCCAAAGCGGTGTAAGATCCTAAAATCCATAGTGCCCGGATTAATAAACTCCATGGACTGGCTGTTGATGACTCGCGAAGATTTAAATGCATATTTGACCCGTTGCTTTTGAGGTTTGTCTTCGCCCACCAGCGACAGCAGATCGTCTTGTGCGTACATGGCTAGTGGACGCAGCAGTAAGATCGACAGCGCGAAGGCCAAACGAAACAGAAAGCCCGAGTAAAAGACAGAGGTAGTTCTCATGTGTGTTAACTTTTAAGCGGCTCCAGAGTGCAAGCCACGGTAATCTTTGCCGTTTTGCTAACCTTATCGCTGACCAGCGAAGGCACTTCTACTTTGTAATCGCCCAGCACCGTGCTAAACCCGGCGCTCACACTGATCTTATCTCCTTTTACTAAGATCTTTCCGTTGCTCTCTACCTCGCGGGTCTCTCCATGCATGGTCAGTTTACCCTTTACCGTAACTGCATACTCCCCGTCTTTGGTGTAACCGACGGCACTGTTATTGGTAATGGTTCCTTTGAATTCTGCCTTTGGATATTTATCGCTTTCGAGATAGTTCTCGTTAAAATGTTCTTGCATCAGGGCACGCTCGAACGTGAAGCCCTTAATGAGTACCGCAAATTGAATATTGCCGCTGGCCGCATCGAGCACACAGGTAACGGTTTTATTGACGGCCTCTATCTTTTCGGGCGAGTTGGGGGCCGTTGCATTAAAGTCGATACGACCGCTCTTGGTAAAAAACTTTTGTGCTTGCACGGGGGCATACATCCCAAGGGCAAACCAACAAAAAAGTACGACGTTTCGCATAGAGATTTTAATTTATTAACTAAGATTGATAATGATTAGTTATTGAGTAGCGCACAGCGTACCATCACAATATCCGAGCCCAGTAGTTCGTCTTTGTTGTAGCCGCTGCAAATACCTTGAATAACGATCTTACTGCCTTTGGTAACAGGAGTTTTGAGTAGCGAAAACCCGCTATCCATGCTACAGCGTATGGTAGTGGCAGCTCCGGCTGTTCCCAACACCAACGTGTAAGATACCGGTTCGTCTGGACTGCTCGGCTCGCTGGCCGTTAGTTCGATCAACGCATCTTGTACCCGAATCAATTTATTGACATACTGGGTGGTGGCTCCCAGCTCGTCTTGTTCAAAGACCGCCGTTAGTGCAGCTCCCTCTAGCGAAGCATCCGGTGTGGCAAACGCCGTGTTGACCGGAGAGCGGTTGTATTCTCGATAGGCATAAAACGCGGCCGCGGCCACCATCAATACTATCAAAAGAAAAAGAATCCGCTTTTTTTTCATGCCATGGGTTTAATGGTTGAGCATCTCTTACCTATTGAGCATCCCCAAATTGTCGAGCATCTGTTAATTATTGAGCATTCCCGCATCGATCCATTTTTTAATAGTGGCAATCTTGCAGCTGCTCAGCTTAGCTGCACTTTTGGGCATGGGAGAGTAGCCGGCTGCGTGATTGATGGTACCCATCAATTTTCCGTTTTGCGCCATGGCTTTGTCTGTGGCATAGGTACCCATAGCCTGGTTAGCCGACGGAAAAGATCCGGCATGACAACCATAACAACTACTTTGCAAAATAGGAACTACTTTTTGCGCGTACGATACAGTACCCACCGTATCGGTACAAGTCTGGCCCGAAGTGGCGCCATAGAGGGTCTCCTCATGATCGTAGTAACAGGCAGAAAAGCCAAATAGTACAATCAGGGCTGTTAGTAAAAGATATCCTTTCTTCATGGCACACGATTAGTTATTGGGGGCTCCGGCAGCGACCCAGCGCTGGACCTGTGTTATTTCACAATCCGATAATTTGGGGCTGCTTTTGGGCATGGGAGAATAACCGGCCAGTTGCGCAATGGAACCATACAGCTTTCCATTGAGTGCCACCGCCCGCACGCCGGCATAGGTAGACAAATTGATATTACCACCGGGGCTGGTCGCACTATGGCAACCCACGCATTTGGTATCGATCAAGGGTTTGACAACACCGCTGTAGGTAAAGACAGTAGCATCGCAAGAGCCGGTACAAGAATTGTTCTTGGCGCCCTGGTTAATCCATTTTTGAATTTTAGCGATCTGTGTGGCCGTTAACGGAGAGCGGGGCGGCGGGGGCATCCGGTCGCCGGCATTCGTAGTGGTAATAACCCGGTAAAGTTTGCTGCTGGAGGCATTGCCCTTGTTAACGTACTTAATAATCGTGGCATAACTGGTCAGCTGCACCCCTTCGGCCCGCGTAGTGGCGCTATGGCAACCGCTCATAGCGCAATTAGAGGTAATTAGAGGGAGTATCTCGCTGACAAAGTAGACCGAATCGGCACTGCACGTTGCACTGACGGTGGGAGGATAGTTGACGTCATTAGGATCGGTGGTCTCGTGTGTACAAGCATAGAGCAGTATGCCCAAGCAAACGGCTAGTCCCAAAATAGTTCGTCTCATCATTTCAATTAGTTGGTCTGTAAAAGAGCGCCTGGAGATTTAACGAAACAATTTTACCAAAATTGCTCCATAAAGTAAAATTATCAATTAATTGTACCTTTATCGCTCATGATTCACCCGCACTCTTACATACATCCTAACGCACGTTTGGCTACCAACGTTAAGGTCGACCCTTTTTCTGTCATTCATCAGAATGTAGAGATCGGCGAAGGCACCTGGATCGGCTCGAACGTGACCGTTATGGAAGGGGCTCGGATCGGTAAAAACTGCCGGATCTTTCCCGGAGCGGTCATATCGGCCATACCCCAGGACCTTAAGTTCGATGGCGAATATTCGACCGTTCATATCGGAGACGGTACTACCATCCGTGAGTTTGTGACCATCAACCGCGGTACCCGCGACCGCGAAAAAACCGTGATCGGCAAAAATTGTCTGATCATGGCCTATTGTCACTTTGCCCATGACTGCATAGTGGGCGATCATGTCATTACCAGCAACAACACTCAAGTGGCCGGACACGTTACCATTGGCGACTGGTGTATTTTGGGAGGCATGTGCGCCGTACACCAGTTCGTTACCATCGGTGCACACTCGTTCGTTAGCGGAGGTTCACTGGTCAGCAAGGATATTCCACCCTACATCAAGGCCGGACGCAATCCGCTCAGCTATGCCGGTGTTAACAGCGTCGGATTAAAAAGAAGAGGCTTTAGCATAGATCGAATCAATCATATTCTGGATCTATATCGCATTGTTTACAATAAAGGAATGAATACCTCACAGGCTATCGAATTTATAGAAGAAGAGATGCCTGCCACCGATGAGCGCGACGAGATCGTCACTTTTATTCGCGAAAGTACGCGCGGCATTATCAAACGTTTTACTAAAGGAGCCATCGATGACGATATCGCTGTCTGATACCGGTAAACGTTTTAACAGAGACTGGATCTTTCGTCATCTTACTTACCGGTTTTCGATCGGCTGTTCGTATGCTATCGTAGGACCCAATGGCAGCGGTAAGAGCACCTTGCTACAAGCCATTAGCGGGGCCCTGCTAATTAACGAGGGCAGTATTCGTTACGAGTTGAAAGGAGCGCCCATTACCGACGAGCAAGTGCATCGCCATCTCTCTTTTTGCGCTCCTTACCTCGAACTGGTCGAAGAGATGACCGCTGCCGAACTGCTCGATTTTCATCAACAATTTAAACCACTGATGCCCGGTATCGATACAAGCGCTGCCTTGGAAATGACGGGTCTTGCCGCCGCCGGACATAAACAGATCCGCTATTTTTCTTCGGGCATGAAGCAACGCTTAAAACTGGCGCAAGCCTTTTTTTCCAATACGCCCGTCTTATTGCTTGATGAACCTTGTACCAATCTAGACAAGGAAGGTGTGGCACTTTATCGATCGCTGCTGGACAACCATACAAAAGACAGAATTGTAATTATCAGTAGCAACGATCCCGTGGAATATGCGCATTGCAACGTCGTGATCGCCATCGACGACTTTAAAAAATGGTAAGCGCCTTCACTAGCGACTACTCGTCATCAATAAATTAAGATCGGTGTACTTAAGCTGAAAACGCTGGCTTAGATGATAATTGGTGAGTGCGCCATTGAAAAGATAGAGTCCGTTACGAAGGTGTGCGCGTCGCC
>CAZZLP010000056.1:0-7790 GCA_964654705.1 uncultured Chitinophaga sp. | reverse complement strand
AAGAAAAAGATCAAAGGCCTCAAAACTGGCCAATACCAGCAGCCCATAAAGCAATGAGGAGAAAATCAGTGCCACCAGTAACCAAGGAATGGATTGCTCCAGTTTTTTTTGAAGCAACCGAAAATGCTTTAGCAACAGCCGCAGCCAGTGCGAGACCCAAAAACCGGTAAAAGCCATGGCAATGGTGCGTTTGATGATGATATTTTCGGGATACTCCAGGTTAAAGATGTTGGCCAGTAAGAAAGTGCCGGCCAAAAACATTCCCCAGCCTCCCAGCTGCAGCACCCAGTACAAACGATTGCGGTTCGAAAAAAATCCCATGGCGGTATAAAGGTACGACCCCGTTATTTTTTCGTACAGGGAGTTGGGACCAATGGTCAAGGGCCGTTTCTAGCGGGGGTTCATCAACCTTTTCGATCGATTGTTGTTGAAAGGTACAGCCCCAAAAAAGGGAGGGACATCGACAATAATTTTTGCTAATTTTAGGCCTAACCATCGCACTATGCAAATTGAACCCGGAAGCCTGCTCAAGACCATCAACAGTCCGGATGATCTAAAAAAGCTCCCCCGCGAAAAATTACATCAGGTTTGCGAAGAGCTGCGCCAGTACATCATCGATATCGTGAGTGTGCACGGGGGTCATTTCGGGGCCAGTCTGGGCGTGGTCGAATTGACCACGGCACTGCATTATGTTTACAATACTCCCTACGACCAGCTGGTATGGGACGTGGGTCACCAGGCCTACGGACATAAGATCCTGACCGGACGGAGAGACCAGTTTCCGACTAATCGTAAATACAAAGGGCTAAGCGGCTTTCCCAAGCGCAGTGAAAGCCCCTATGATACCTTTGGCGTAGGACATTCCTCTACCTCCATTTCGGCTGCTCTTGGAATGGCCATGGCTGCGAAATACAAAGGAGAAAATGACCGAAAGGTAGTGGCCGTTATCGGCGACGGGGCCATGACAGCGGGGCTGGCTTTTGAAGGGATGAACCATGCCGGTGTAGCCGATGCCGATATGCTGATCATCCTCAATGACAATTGCATGGGCATCGATCCCAATGTGGGTGCGCTCAAAGAGTACTTGACCGATATTTCGCTCTCTCCCACTTACAACAAAATAAAGGATGATGTCTGGAAACTGCTCGGACATCTTCCACGCGGAAAGAGTTTTACCCGTGCCATGGCCCACAAGCTGACCGAAGGGCTTAAGGGGATGGTCAACAGCAGTGCCAATCTTTTTGAAGCACTCAAGCTGCGCTACTTTGGTCCTATTGACGGGCATAATATAGCCAAGCTGGTAGAGACCTTAAAAGACCTGCGTGATATTCCCGGCCCCAAGATCTTGCATATCGTTACCACTAAGGGTAAGGGGTATGCACTTGCAGAGAAAGACCAGACCAAGTGGCATGCACCGGGTCTGTTCGACAAGGTAACGGGCGAGATCGTGCAAAAAAAGAAAGAAGGTCCTCAGCCTCCTAAATACCAAGACGTATTCGGACATACCATGATCGAACTGGCCGAACAAAACGAAAAGATCATGGGTATTACCCCAGCCATGCCCTCGGGCTCATCGCTCAAGTTCATGATGGAAAAAATGCCGCACCGTGCCTTCGATGTAGGCATCGCCGAACAACATGCCGTAACCCTTAGCGCGGGGTTAGCCACACAGGGCATGAAGGTGTTCTGCAACATCTACTCTTCTTTTATGCAGCGCGCCTACGACTCGGTGGTACACGATGTGGCCATCCAAAAACTGCCCGTTATCTTCTGTCTCGACAGAGCAGGGCTGGTGGGCGACGACGGACCCACCCATCACGGCTGCTACGACATCGCTTATTTTCGCTGTATTCCCAATATGATCATCAGTGCTCCCATGAACGAGGCTGAACTACGCAATTTGATGTACACGGCGCAACTAGAGAGTACCAAATTGCCCTTTGTGATTCGCTATCCTCGCGGAGAAGGTGTAATGCCCGAATGGAAAACTACCATGCAAGCCGTTCCCATCGGCAAGGGAAGAGCCTTAAAAGAAGGCGAAGAGATCGCCATTCTCAGTTATGGCCATCCCGGTAATTTTGCCGCAGCAGCCCTTCGTGAGTTACGCACCGACGGATTAAACCCCGGACACTACGATATGCGTTTTGTAAAACCGCTCGATGAAGAACTCTTGCATCATATCTGCACCCACTATTCTAAAATACTGACAGTAGAGGATGGTACCGTCAAAGGCGGTTTCGGTTCTGCTGTCTTGGAATTTATGGCCGAGCATGGCTATAAGCAAGACCTGCAGATGCTGGGTATACCCGATACATTAATCGAGCATGGCACACCTGCCGAACTACACCGCGAATGCGGCTACGATACCGCAGCGATCGTTAGGGCGGTACGCCAGCTGGCTGCCGTTCAGGTCAGCGAGTTCAATTAAGCGTTGGATCGACTGTTTGAATGGCCTGGGCTTCGGCGGCAGCGGCCCCTTGCTCGTCGTATTCAATGATAAAATTATTCTTGCCCTGACCGATTATGATATTCAGGTAATGCTGTTGCACGAGTTCCAGTAAAGACAAGAACAAAAAGATGGCATGCACCCTGTTCTCGCATGCATCAAAAATGCGCTCAAAAGAAATGGTCCTTTCTTTTCTGGCCATGTCGAGCATAGACTTACGGCTGCCTTCCATGGTATAGTTATACCGCACCACGGTATGCACCGGTCGGTTAACGCGGTCACTGTATTTCTGCATGGCCTTCTCGAAGGCCTTCATCAGTTTAAATAAGGTAAGCTGCGTAATCTCGGTGCCTTCGCTGGCCTCCTCTCCTATGGCAGCGAGTTCTTTTTGAATATTACCCCGCTTGGCCATCAGCATCCGGAGCGCTTCCATCTCGGCCATTTGCGAAGAGGCTTCCTTAAAGCGTTTGTACTCGAGTATCTTACTGACCAACTCGGCACGCGGGTCGATCTCGTTGCCATCGGCATCCAGCTCCTTGCGGGGCAGCAGCATCTTGGCCTTAATCCGCATCAGTGTCGAAATAAACAAAATAAACTCGCTGCTTAATTCTACGTTGAGCTCATCTTGCTGGTGTATGTAATCAAGAAAATCGTTGGTGATCTTAGTAATGGGAATATTGTAAATATCCAGCTCGTCCCTTTCAATAAAGAACAGCAACAGGTCAAAGGGTCCCTCGAACTGCGGTAGACTAATCTGATAGGCGGTAGGTGATGACATAATGGGGTAAAGATAGGACGCGATCCGGATAGGTCACGATCCGAACAGGTCGACAGGGTTATTTTTTTAGCAGATCGCGAATCTCGCGCAGCAATGCAATATCCTCGGGGGTCGGAGCCGGTTGGGCCGCTTGTTTCTTTTGAAGCTTGTTCATAGCCTTGACCAGCCCGAATAACACCAATGCCACCACCACGAATTTGATCGTGGCAGCCAGCAGCTTTCCGTACTTGACGCCGTTCCAGACCAATTTGTCGAGATCGGAAGCACGCACGGCCTCCAGTGCAGGTGCCAACAACAAGGGAGTAATGACGTCTTCTACCAACGAAGAGACGATGGCACCGAAGGCACCGCCAATGATCACGGCCACGGCGAGTTCAACGATATTGCCCCTGACGGCAAAATCCCGGAGTTCTCTTAGCATGCCCATTTTTTTGAATTTGAACAAACTTAATAAAAAAAAGGGGCAAACAACCCCCAAGAATATGCACCTTTGCGCCATGAAATCAAGCCCCTTTTTGAAATGGATCCTCTTTCTTGCATTATGTCTGATCTGGGGAAGCTCTTTTAAACTGATGAAGGATAGTACCCTGTCTTTGACCGGCACACAGATCGCTTCGCTGCGTATCGCGGCCGCGGCCCTGGTGCTGTTGCCTCTCGGAGTCCTTCATCTTTCCAAGATCCCAAGGGGCAAATTGCCATTGGTCATCTTTAGTGCCTTTATCGGCAACCTGCTGCCCGCCTTTTCGTTTGCCATTGCCATGACACGCATCGATGGGTCGTTGGGCGGTATCATGAATTCGCTCTCTCCTATTTGGGTGGTGCTAATCGGCGTTATTTTTTATGGCGATAAGATCGCTCTTCAAAAATGGATGGGATTGCTGATCGGATTTTTGGGATTGGCGTTGCTGACACTATTACCGGTGCTGCTTGGAGAAAAAAGTATCAGTTTTGAAAATCTGGGTTACGTGCTCTTACCTGTAACGGCTACCATACTTTATGGTATTAATGTAAACATGGTCAGCCACCGGTTGCAAGGCATCAACCCGCTGCACCTGGCCTCCGTGTCGGTTTCGTTCATGTTAGCACCGGCGCTGTTGCTCCTATGGTTCTTTGGCTTCTTTGAGCATGACCTGTCGTCTCCAGCCGTACGATCGGCCATTGCATCGACTGCCGCCCTAGGCATCATCGGCAGTGCCCTTGCCACCATCTTATTTTATTCGCTGGTCAAACGGGCAGGCGGTCTATTCGCTTCGCTGGTTACGTATGGAATTCCGTTCGTGGCCATTGGGTGGGGCATACTCGACAACGAAAAGGTCACGTGGATAGAGGTCGGCTGTTTACTGCTAATTCTGGCAGGCGTTTACCTGACCAATCGAAGTAACACCGCTGAAACGACCGAAGGATAAGCGAGCGGAAAAGTTTTAGTACCAGGGTTACACCGACATAATCTCTTTTTCTTTCGAAGAAAGATGTGTTTCGACCAATCCGATGTACTTGTCGGTGAGTTGCTGTACGCCGGCTTCGGCATCTTTGGCGGCGTCTTCGCTAAGTCCGTTCTTTTGCAATCGTTTGATGGCTTCTAGGGCATCCCTGCGAATATTGCGAATAGCGACCTTTGAATTTTCGCCTTCTGACTGACAACGCTTGACCAGTTCACGACGACGCTCTTCGGTAAGGGGTGGTAAAAAGATGCGGATCAGGGCGCCGTCATTTTGAGGCGTAACCCCCATGTTGGCGGCAATGATGGCCCTTTCGATAGGTTGGACCATATTTTTCTCCCAAGGCTGTATGCTAAGAGTGCGGGCATCCATAACGCTGATGTTGGCTACCTGATTGATGGGCATGGGAGCCCCGTAATAGTCTACGACCAGACCATCGAACATTTGCGGATTGGCCTTTCCAGCCCGGATCTTGATCAATTCGGCCTCGAGATGACCGATCGCTTTTTTCATTTGCTCTTGCGCGGCGGCACTGATGGATTGAATGTCTTCTGCCATAGTGCAAAACTAAGAAAGTTTACCCACCAATTTTCGACAGCCCGCGTGAAGTTGAAAAAAGGATGCATTTTTGCAAAAATCAGCTGTATGGCCGCTTCTTTGACAGAACTTCGTTCCATTGCCACTCAATTGCGCAGAGATATCGTTCGCATGGTGCATGCCGTCAATAGCGGTCACCCGGGTGGCTCACTGGGCTGTGCCGATTACTTTGCCGCCTTGTACTTCAGGGTCATGAAGCACGATCCCGTTTTCGACATGAATGCTACCAACGAAGATGTATTTGTCTTATCGAACGGACATATCTCTCCCATTTTTTATGCCACCTTGGCCCGCGCCGGTTATTTTGATAAAACAGAACTCTCTACTTTTCGTAAGATCAATTCGCGGTTGCAAGGCCATCCTGCCACCCATGAGCATCTGCCCGGTATTCGTATTGCATCGGGCTCCCTTGGTCAGGGCATGAGTGTGGCCGCCGGTGCGGCGCTCAGTAAAAAAATGAGCGGGAAAAAAGAATTGGTGTTTTCGTTGCATGGTGACGGAGAGCTCAACGAAGGACAAATCTGGGAAGCCGTACTCTTTGCGGCTCATCATAAAGTCGATAACCTGATTGCTACTATCGACTGGAACGGACAACAAATTGACGGACCCACCGACAAAGTAATGTCACTGGGCGATCTCGCTGCCAAATTCAGCGCGTTCAACTGGACGGTGCTCCATATGAATGGCAATGATATGGACGATACGGTGGCCACGCTCGAAAAAGCAAGGTCTATGACCGGACAAGGAAAGCCCATTGTGATCTTGATGAAGACCGCCATGGGAAAAGGGGTGGATTTTATGGAAGGCACCCATGAGTGGCATGGTATCGCTCCCAACGACGAACAACTGGCCAACGCATTGGCACAACTACCCGAGACACTGGGCGATTATTAAGGTTGTCGCCGTTCATGGCTGTAATGCAGCTGCATTTACTCAGCGCGCAATTCAAACGGCGTGAGCGATGCTTTATAGGCCGGCAACCACGATGCCACCATAGCGATACAGAAGACCGTTGCTCCCACCAACATAAAATCACCGGCACGCAGCGCCACCGGATAATAATCGATCAGAAAAGTTCCACCCTCCAGGGGAATCAAATGATAGCGAATCTGTGCAATCGCCAACACAGCGGCCAGCAGCATGCCTATGGCGGCCCCGCCAGCGGCCAGCAACATTCCTTCAGCCAAAAATATACGCAAGATGCCGGTACGGTCCGCGCCAAGTGCCTGTAGCACGCTGATGTCCTTTTGTTTTTCCAATACCAACATGGTGAGCGCACTGATCATGGTAAAAGCAGCCACTATCAGAATCAGCGAGAGTACTGCATATACGATCCAGCGTTCGGTGCGCATGACGGCATACAAACTTTGATTTTGCTGATAACGATCTTGCAAGACCCAGTTGCCTCCCATAATGTTTTCTACCGCGCCCCTAAAGGCCTTGTCATCTGCGGTGAAAGAGGCAGCGATCTCCACGGCACTGCATTCACCCGCGGCAAGCCCCAGCGATGTTTGCAAAAATCCGATAGGTACGATTGCATATCGGTTATCAAAATCTTGCTGTATCATAAAAGTACCGGCGGTTTGCAACGAACCGATCCGGATATCGCGAGTCCAGTCCAATTGCAAGGTGTTGGTTTTTTTAGGAAGGTAAACGGTGAGTGGCACCAGGTTGCGATCCGAATACACACCCAGCGCATCGGCTACCCCGGCCCCCATGACCATCTGGGGTTGTTCGGCCGTACCCAGGCGATATTCGCCATTGACAAGCCGGGTAGCAACACCACTTACCTTTTGATAGCTTTCTTCTACCCCCTTTAATTGTACCATCGTTTGATTTTCGCCGGCCTGCAACAAGGCTTTTTCTTCGACCACCCTTGACAATGCGGTTACACCGGGCAATTTCGAAAGGGCCCTTAGCTGCGCTTCTTCGAGCACCAGTGTCTTGCCCTGCAACGGGGTCAGCTTCCACGAAGGATAAAAAGAAGAGTACAGCGACTTGACCATCCCCTCAAAACCATTAAAAACGCTAAGCACCAAAATTAGGGCCGCGGTTCCAATGACCATGGCGCCCATACTGGTCCAGGCGATCACATTGATGGCCTGCGTAGATTTCTTGGCTTTAAAATAGCGCCAGGCAAAAAGAAGGTACATGCACTATGGTTTCAGGAACCTGTTTTCTTGGATTGCGTTTTACGCTCGGCCTCGATACGCTGAAACAGCTCTTCCATTTTAAAGACATGATCGAGGGTATCATCCCGAAAGAATTTGAGCACCGGCATGCTACGCAGCTGGTGACGAACCCGACCGGCTAATTCTTTTTTTATCTCGTGTCTTCTCTCTTCTATCTTATGCAAGGCAGCCTGTGGATTGCTGACCTGAAAAAAACTCAGGTAGAAACGGGCCTCGAGCAGATCGGAGGTTACTTTTACTGAAGAGATCGAGACCATACCACCTTCGATCATGGTAAGACCCAGTCGCTGAAAGATACCGTTCATCTCTTCATTGAGAAGACCGGCGATCTGCTTTTG
>CAZZLP010000055.1:0-7815 GCA_964654705.1 uncultured Chitinophaga sp. | reverse complement strand
AAACCATAAAAAAACCCCGCCGGGGCGGGGTTGATCAATAAGGTATGAAGAAACGGGGAGAACGGGCTATTTTTTCTTACCCAGCGGGGCCGAAATTCCAATGGCGTGCTGAAAGTGATAATTGGCAGTTTCGTTGGTAACAGGAACACGATAAGTAGAGGTGACCACTACGCTGGCATCACCCAAAATATTCAATTTGAGTCCAAGACCGGCAGGCATAAAAGCACCGTAGTGAACATCGAATTTGTGCATTCCTACCCCCAACACCAGATAAGGTTGAACATAATAATCACTAGTGGTCATCATGGCATTGATGGTCGCACTGAACTCGAGCAAGGTACCATTCTTGGTAATGTTTCTTCCGGGCATGGGATAACGCAAACCGGACACCCCCAGCGATGCCGCAAACGACATACGGTCGCGCATTTGCTGAAAGTAATTGACTGCAAATCCAGAATTCATTTCTGACATGCGGGCCAACGTCTTATCGTTAATTACCTGGTTCAAAGAGGTAGAGCGAATGCGCTGCGCAGAGGCAAAGTCGTTCAGAAAAAAGCTAAAGCCAATGGATCTTCCCATCGACTTGCTATCCTGAGCCTGGGCAGCAGACACCAGCAGACATCCGGCTATGATCAGGTTAAAGAACTTCTTCATAGAGAGATAGTTTGGGTTTATTCTGAGCAAAAATAACGGGTAAGTTCTATATACTGAAATAAAAATATTTTTCCAAATAGCCGGCCCCGGAACCTCCTTTTGTAAAACCAAAGAAGGGCTTACCTTTCCATCCGTGAGAACTCCCTGCTTTACGAGCTGCTTTAGCCCTTTCAGGGGGATGGTTTTGGGGATATGCTGGGGAACCCTGCTATCTATGCGTCTGCAGGCTCAGACATCCTATACAAGACCCGCTGTCATAGAGCGATGGAAGGCATACCAAGAGTTGGTAAGAACCGACAGCGACCAGCAGCTGATCGAGTTAAAGACCATCTCCGAAGGCTTGGTTTACGACATCCGGTACGCCTCTTCTAACAATTTTACAGGCAAGGCCCTCTACCCTGTATCGACCCGGGTTTGCTACCTGAAAAAACCGGCCGCCGAGGCGCTGGCCAGGGTGGCGGTATCACTTCAAAAAAAAGGACTGGGCCTAAAGATCTTTGATGCGTACCGACCCTACGGCGTTACAGAAACGTTCTGGAAAATGATCGGCGATGAACGCTATGTGGCCCATCCCGCCAAAGGAAGCGGACACAACAGGGGTATCGCTGTCGATCTAACGCTATTAGACCTGCGTACGCAAAAAGAATTGGATATGGGAACCGGTTTCGATAATTTCTCCGACACGGCGCATCATACTTTTACCGGACTCTCTGCACTGATACTTCAAAACAGAAAATTATTGAGCGAGGAAATGAAGGCACAGGGATTTTTGCCGTTAGAGACAGAATGGTGGCATTATTTTCTTCCGAACGCTACGCGTTATCCCCTGCTCAACATTCCTTTTAAAAAATTAGATTGATGCGATTACCGTGGTAATACCCTGCCGATCTGTTGCGCGCGCAAGAGTAAGTCTGCCAGCACCAGTGCCGTAACGGCTTCGATTACCACCGGTACCCGCAGGGCAATACAAAGGTCATGGCGTCCTTTGATAACAAACTCTTCTTGCTGGCCACTGGCCGTATTCAGACTGCGTTGTTCTTGTGGCGTCGAAGAGGTGGGTTTAACAGCCACCCTAAAGATCAATTCATTTCCATTGGTAAGCCCTCCTACAATACCACCGGCGTGGTTGGTGCGGGTAATCCCTTCGCGGTTCTCAATGGCATCATTGTGTTGGCTGCCAAACATACGGGCGGCAGCAAAGCCGGTTCCAAACTCTATTCCGCGAATGGCCGGAACGGCAAAGACCGCATGGGCCAGCAGCGCTTCGGCGGCATCAAAGAAAGGCTCCCCTAACCCGACAGGAAGTCCGTTGACCCGACACTCTACGATACCTCCCACACTGTCGTTTTGTGCCAGCGCCTGCGCCATACCTTTTTCAATATCGGCGTTACCGCCCACTGCCGTAAGAGTGGCATCAATGCGAATACCTTGTAGCAATTTTTTGGCAATAACACCGGCTGCCACCAATGGCAACGTAAGCCTTCCGCTAAAATGTCCGCTACCACGGTAATCTTCGAATCCACCGAATTTTTTGGAGGCGACAAAATCTGCGTGCCCGGGTCTGGGAATAGAGCGCTGCTTTTCGTAATCACTACTGCGCGTATTGTTGTTCTCGAACAAAATAAGCAGCGGAGCCCCGGTCGTTTTTCCATTAAAGAGCCCGCTCTTGAAAAAAGGACGGTCTTCTTCGGTGCGAGGGGTGGTGCCAGGTTGCCGGCCTCCTTTTCGTCTTTCAATATCGATCATTAGTTCTTCGGGATCAATGGGCAGACCTGCCGGGCATCCGTCTATCAATATACCTACAGACTCGCCGTGCGACTCGCCAAAGATGTTGACTCTGAAAATTTGTCCAAATGAATTCAAGGGATGGTCAGTTAAAGTCCGGTAAAGATACGAAGGCCCCCAGCATCGACAGATCGGCAAAGAACCCCGGATAGGATTTCTGGATGGCTTCGGCCCCGGCAATCTCGGTAGTTCCTTCTGCTCGAAGGGCGGCTACGGCCAGTGCCATCGCTATGCGATGATCGGCGCAAGCAGATACGTTTGCTCCTTTGACCGCCCCGGTACCCCGCACGACCAGCGCATCATTTTGTGCTATAACTACTACGCCCATTTTTTCAAACTCCTGTTGCAGACTTTGGGCACGATTGCTTTCTTTGTGCACCAGTCGGTGTGCCCCTTTGATCACCGTCTCTCCTTGGGCAAAGGCCGCCAACGATACTAGGGGCGGAAAAAGATCGGGACAATCGGTGGCATCAAAAACAAAAGGCATGATCTCCGATGGATGCACTACCAATCCCTTTGCATCTATGGCATACCCCACTTGGGCGGCATCGAAGGCGTTCAAGATAGCCCGGTCGGCCTGATTAGAGGCCAGGTCTAATCCCTGCAGCCGCAACGAACCGGTCAAAGCACCCGCAACCAATAAAAAAGAAGCGCTGCTCCAATCGGCCTCGACCGTAAAGACGCGATCGACCAACGTGCTTGCACCAAAAGAAGTAACGCTGCCCGTCGAAGTAATATTTTCAGAAGAAGTCGACCCTTTTAGCAAAGCTTTATTGAAAGAAGTGAGTTTGGCGGCATAATAAAACTCTCGGTAGTCTCTGTTTTCGGGGCAAGGCAATCCAAACGAAGCAAGCACAGACAGCGTCAGATCGATATAGGGTTTGCTCACCAATCCCTCTGCCCTGATGGTAACATCGCTGGCACCGGCCGCTGCAAAGGCAAAGAGCAAACCGGTCAGAAACTGAGAACTGATACTGGCGTCAATGGTCAGGTCACAAGGCCTGAGCGGACCTTGTATTCCGATGGGTAATTTGCCATCTGTCGTACAGACTTCTACACCCAATAAAGGCAATACGCTATCAAAAAAATGCATGGGTCGGTTAACCAGGCTCCCGCTGCCTGTCAACGTAACGGGATGCGAAAGACAAGAGACAATCGGCGTAAACATTCGAATGCTGAGCCCCGATTCTCCGCAATCAACGATTATCGGCTTGTGCGTGGATAAACCCTTGCTTTCGATGAGTAGTTGATCGCCACTCGATGCAATGGTAGCACCCAATGCTGCGATCACTGATACTGCCACCAGATCATCGGCCGATCGACCCGGATTCATCAACAAAGTTTTTCCTTGACTTAGCAGTGCGGCTGCACAGGCGCGTTGCATGACACTCTTAGAAGCAGGCACCCGAAGCGTACCCCCTAGGCGGGAGGGATGAATAACGACCTTCACGAAAGACGCAATAATTGTTTTTCGAGTTGATCGAAACTAAGGTGATGCACCAAGGCCTGTCCGATTTTTTTTAGCAATATGTAGCCGATCTTACCGGACTGCTTCTTTTTATCCATCCGTAATACCGAAATTGCTTTCTTCATAGAGTAACGAGCTTGCGTGGGCAAACCATAGCGATCCAGCAAGTTTTGCAGCCGGTCTGCGTCGCTAAACCCCAGGTAATGGGCCGACAAACGAGCTGCCATCATCATTCCCAATGCAATGGCCTGCCCATGCGATAACTGGTATTGATTTTCGAGGGCATGCCCCAGTGTGTGACCAAAGTTGAGCCATTTTCTTTTACCTTGCTCGAGCTCATCATTTTTGACGATACCGGCTTTCAGTCGAACGTTCCTTGCGATCAGGGTGCGCAGCGCTGCAGCGTTGGTCTGGTAGTACGACAGAGAATGTTTTTCCAGTGTGGCAAAAAGTTTCGCATCCAAAATAGCCGCGTGTTTGACGATCTCGGCAAATCCGTTCTGCCATTCGGCCTTCGGCAATGTAGAGAGCAACGAAACATCGTACAATAAAAAAGAAGGTTGCCGGATAATCCCCACCAGATTTTTATAGACACCATGGTCTACTCCGTTCTTGCCTCCGATCGATGCATCGACCATGCCCAGCAACGTAGTGGGCACGAAACCGAATTGAATGCCTCGCATGTAAACGGAGGCGGTATAGCCCACCAGATCGGTCACCACGCCCCCACCCACGCCGATCAGCGTCGTAGAGCGATCGGCCTTTAAAGAGATCAGCTGTTCGATCAGCGCATCTACCGTAGCTTGCACCTTATACTTCTCTCCGGAGTGCAGTACAATGGTATTCCACTTCGCAAAAAGGGCCCGGTGGCAGCGATAGACTGAGCGATCGGTAACAATAATAGAGGTTGCCGGATCGGCAAGCCGGCCCAGTTGAATAAAAGAGCCATTAAAATAACAATCGGTACCTCCTGACGAGAACGAAAAATGATTTTTTTTCATGACGCTGTGCTTAGTGAGGAGCTTATCCCGCTGCACGGGTGTCTTTGGATATGGTCCCTCGATCTAAAACTTGTTGCTGATGGTCGATGCTTTCCATATGCAGCGCATCAAGATATTGGGTAATGAACGTTTTGCTAAGCTGCAGCTGCCCGGCACGCGAAAGGGTACGTTCCATAATTTCTTGCCAGCGCCCGGCCTGTAAGATGGTAATGTTATTTTCTTTTTTGTACTGCGCGATTTGTTCGGCCAGTTGCATTCTTCTGGCCAGTAATTGCAAGACCTCTTCGTCGAGCTGGTCAATCTGTTGTCTGAGTTGATCGAGCGCGCCGTGATAATCTCCCGAAGTACTATCATCGCTTCGCCAGACCATCCGGCTCAGCAGATCATGGAGCGCTTCGGGGGTCACTTGCTGAGCCGCATCGCTCCAGGCCTGATCGGGATGGATATGACTCTCTATCATCAGCCCGTCAAAATCAAGATCGATGGCCCGTTGCATCACTTCTGCCAAAAGCTCGCGTCGGCCGCAGATATGGGAGGGATCGTTAATGAATAACAATTTCGAAAAGCGAAGCCTCATCTCTATGGCCAAATGCCACAGGGGCGCGTTTCGGTAAGGGGTTTGCGCAAACGTGCTGAACCCTCTGTGAATAAGACCAATTTGTTGAATACCCGCCCGCTCGACACGCTCTACGGCGCCGGCCCAAAGTTCCAGATCGGGATTGATGGGATTTTTTATAAACACGGGCACGGACACCCCTTTAAGGGCATCGGCCACCTCTTGTACGCTAAAAGGATTTACGGTCGTACGCGCTCCGATCCACAACACATCGATTTGGTGAGCAAGGGCCTCTTCGACCTGTTTGGCCGTGGCCACTTCTACCATCAGGCGAAGACCGGTTGCGGCACGCGCCTCTTGTAACCACGGAAGACCTTTTTTGCCTACCCCTTCGAAAAGTCCGGGCTTGGTGCGCGGCTTCCAGATACCGGCACGTAACAGATCGACCTTTCCGGTGGCCTTTATGCGAAGGGCTGTCTCCAGCACTTGGGTGGGGGTTTCGGCACTACAAGGTCCGCTAATAATAAGCGGTCGCTTCGACCAAATGGTGTCGAGCGAAGCAAGAGGATTTACTTGCAAAGCGCACATGTTGTAAAGATATCATTATTTGCGGCGACCACCACCCGACTCAGCATCGTTCATTCTAATACGGCGCCCTCTGAAATTCTTACCGTCGAGTGACTGTATCATTTGCTTGGCAGCCCGGGGATCGATCTCTACCCAACTATTCATCTCGCGCATGTCGATCTTGCCCAATACGTCCTTGCTTAGATCGCTCATGTCGAGTATAAATTGCAAGAAGCTGGCTTTATAAAAACCATCCTTGGTACCCAGGTTTACAAAAAGCCGCTGGTAGTGGCCGGCCGAGGCTGCTCCCCGGCGAGTGCCGCCTTCGCGAGAACCTGCCGCTTGTGATGCTCCTCCCTTGGTCTTGCGGGCGTCTTCGCGCACATTGAGATCGGCCGCATTTTCGTAATAGGTTAAAAAGCGATCGAACTCGAGCGCCGCAACCCGCTGCAGGATCTCTTCTTTTTCAATACCGGCAAATTTTTCTCGCAACGAAGGAAGATAGGTCTCATACTCGCCATGGCTGATATCAGCCTGCAGCATACGGTCTATGAAATGAAAGAATTGCTTACGACATACATCTTTACCGGTGGGGATATCCATTTTATGAAAACGGCTGTTGATCAGCTTCTCGACCTGACGAAGCCGGTATTGTTCTTTGGGTGTAACGATCGACACACAAAGTCCGCTGCGTCCGGCCCTACCAGTTCTGCCGCTGCGGTGCGTATAAACCTCGGTATCGTCGGGTAGCTCATAATTGATCACATGTGAGATTCCTTGCACATCGATACCTCTGGCGGCTACATCGGTCGCCACCAGTAACCGAATACTTTTATCTCTGAAAAGCCCCATCACCTTGTCTCGTTGGGGCTGCGACAGATCTCCATGAATGGAATCGATATCGTACCCCTCGCGGATCAGCTTTTCTGCAATGGTCTGCGCATCGGCCTTGGTGCGCGCAAAGATGATCCCATAGATACCCGGATTAAAATCGATGATCCTCTTTAAAACTTCATAGCGACTATGGTGCTGTGTTAAATAATATTGATGGTCGATGCTGGCATTGCCGGCGTTGACCTTTCCGATGGTCACCTCTACGGGTTGCTCCATGTATCGTTTACTGACCTGTCTGATCTCGGCAGGCATAGTGGCACTAAAGAGCCAAGTGCTCTCGCGCTTGGGAGTGTTCTTTAAAATAAATTCAATATCCTCTTTAAACCCCATATTGAGCATCTCGTCTGCCTCGTCGAGCACCACATATTGTATCTCTTCGAGACGGATGGCCTTTCTTTCGATAAGATCAATGAGTCTTCCGGGGGTAGCCACCACAATATGAGTGCCCCTTTTCAGGTCTTTGATCTGCATAACGATCGAGGCACCGCCGTACACCGCCGTAACGCTCACGGAATCTTTCTTTCCTTTGAATTTGTCGAGGTCTCCTGTTATTTGGAGGCACAGCTCGCGGGTCGGACAAATAATAAGGGCCTGCGGGTAGCGATCTTCGCGACGGATCAGCTGTAACAATGGAAGTCCGAAAGCAGCGGTCTTACCGGTACCCGTTTGCGCCAAACCCACAAAGTCGCGGGTGCCCTGAAGCAAAACCGGAATGGCTTTTTGCTGTATAGGGGTGGGTTCCGTAAAACCCAGCGATTGAACGGCCTCGAGCAAATCTGACCTGAGACCCAGGGATTGAAATGTATTCACAGTATAATTAATATGAAAGTTAGGTATAAAAAGAAAGCCGTTCCCGGGGGAACGGCCTTCGGCAATTACTTGCGCAATTG